>JAHJSJ010000057.1 GCA_018830415.1 Alphaproteobacteria bacterium
CGGCAGGCGGGCGCGGGTGCATTTCGGTGACTGCCAATGTTGCGCCTGCGCTGTGCGCCGAGTTCCACGCAGCGATTGCCGCGAATGAATTGCAGCAGGCGCGGCAGTTGAATGATCGCCTGTTCCCGCTGCACTATGCAATGTTCTCCGACGCCAGCCCCGCGCCGGTGAAATATGCGCTTTCCCGCGTGCACGACTGGATCGAGCCTGAGGTGCGCCTGCCGCTGGTCGAATGCTCGGATGAGGCAAAGCGCGCCGTGGATGAAGCGCTGGTTTCAGCTGGGCTGGCGTGAAAGCACGATCACCGGCATCTATTCCGGTGTCTTGACCCGTTGCGGCCTGGGTTTGGCAGGAGGGGCTATCTTCCCGCCCTCGGTTCCGCCGACTGTGGCTCTGACGCCAACGCCATCAACGATTTTCGGATCGCCTTGGTAAAGGATAGTCACTGGGACATCACGACGGACGAAACCGCCCCTTTCCATGTTGGGAAAGTTCGTGTCGTTCGGCCCCATCTTGCACCAGGCCGCAAAATGGATCGGGATTGTCATGTCGAACGCTTCGGCAGCCTGCATATAATACACGGCTGATCCACCCTTGGCCGCGAAGGCTGCCAGCTTGCTTTCGAATTCGCGCGCCGGATTGAAGGTCAGGTCGACAAGGCTATCGCCTGCCTCACGCGTCATGTTCACCTTGACCTTCATCGTGACCAAGGCCGCCTTCTGCCCTGCGATCGCGGTGTTTTTGGCCGATTGGCCCCACCCCTGCATCGGATAGAGCTGGCCACCATGATTGACCATTCCACCAGCGAATACTTGCACGCCGGTCAGCTTTGCACCGTCCTTGCAAGAGGCCACAGCGGTGACAGTGAATTCGGGGTTTGGCCCGGACACCACCAATCGCCGCGCCGCGACTGTTTTCAGCGTTGCCTTGTTGGCGAGGCTTAAGGTTGCGGCGGGTGTGATTTTATCGATGCGCAAATCGTCGATCGGGAACGAAAAAGAATTGTCGTCAGCGCTGAGCATCGCCGGAAAGGTCAATGCAATCAGCGCGCCTGCGGCCACGGGTTTCCGTATCATGATATCCCCCCCCCGGAGAGTTTTTGAACTACGCCAAGTGATACTACAAAAAGCCGATCAAGGGTAGGGCGCGCCGAAGGTGGGTTGATAGGCCGTTATCCTAAATCACCTCGTCCTCATCAAGCAGCGCCTCGGCTGAACCTTCCGGCTCGCTCGCTAGAATCGCTTCGGTAATGCTTTCGATCTGCGCGCCGACGCGTTCGGGGTGGGCGATCTGGGCGATGTGGAACAGCGCGTCACCCTGATGCACCACCGGCAAGGTGGCGTGGCCGATGATGATGCCGTCGATCGGGCTGGTGAGTTCCAATGGTTCCTCGCCAAACACTCCGCTGACCCGCGCCAGCACATCGCCTTTGCGCACCGGATCGCCGGATTCGCGCTGCATATGCGCCACCCCGCCGCGCGGGGATCGCACCCATACCGAATGGTTGGCGCGCGCCGGAATGCCGACTGTGGCGAGGCCATCATCCGCAGCGATCATGCCCAGATGCGCCAGCACGCGGGTGACGCCTGCCACGCCAGTTTCAATCGAGAGCCGGTCAAACCGCAGCGCCTCTCCCGCCTCCAGCAGCAGCATATCGACGCCCTTTTTCTGCGCCAGATCGCGCAAGGATCCATCGCGCAGCGGGCTTTCGATGATGACCGGCGCGCCGAACGCCATTGCCAGTTCGACCAGACCAGTGTTGCCCGCCGCGATGCGGATCTGCGGCAGGTTGTAGCGGTGCATTGCTGCCGAATGGATATCGATCCCCAGTTGGCAGCGCCCCACCACCTCGCGGTAGAAAATGCTCGCCAACTGTCCCGCCAGCGATCCGCCCGCGCTGCCCGGAAAGCTGCGGTTGAGATCGCGCCGGTCGGGCAGATAGCGCGAACGGGACATGAAGCCGAAGATATTGGCGACCGGCACCAGCAGCACCGTGCCGCTTAATGTCTGCGGGTCGAGCTCCTGCGCCAGCCGCTGCACCACCGCCGTGCCGATAATCTCATCCCCGTGGATCGCGGCGCTGACGAACACCGCCGGGCCGGGACGTGCGCCGTGGAGCACCCGCACGCCCAGTGATGAAGCTGTGCCGGTCGCCAGTGTGGTGATCGGGAAGGCGACATCGCGCGCGGTGCCGGGGGCAACATCCTCGCCCGCGATGGTGAATGGCTGGGCTGATTCCATGCTGGCGCGTTTCCCCGTGCTGTGTGCCCATCGACTAGCTTGCGCGCAGCAAAAGCGCAAAGCCCCTCGCTTTTTGGCGCGCCAATGCCTACATCGCGCGTCCCATGGCACGCCCCAAACCCGTCACCTTCGACAAGCTCAAGATCGTCGCCGAAAACCGCCGTGCGCGGTACGATTACTATATCGAAGACACGTTCGAAGCCGGGCTGGCCTTGCAGGGCACCGAGGTAAAGGCGTTGCGAGCAGGCGAGGCGAGCATTGCCGAAAGCTATGCCGAGGTGAAGGACGGGCAGGTGTGGCTGATCAACGCCAACGTCCCCGAATACAGCCACGGCAACCGGCTGAACCACGAACCGCGCCGCCCGCGCAAATTGCTGCTGCACGAACGCGAGATCGAAAAGCTGCTCGGCGCGGTGGAGCGCAAGGGGATGACGCTGGTGCCGCTGATGGTCTATTTCAACAGCACCGGCCGCGCCAAGGTTGAACTCGCGCTCGCCAAGGGCAAGCAGACCCACGACAAGCGCGCCACGACAAAGGAACGCGACTGGAAACGCGACAAAGCGCGGCTGATGCGCGAAAAGGGCTGATGCAAAGGTGCGGCTGAAATTTATCATCTGGCGGTCAATTCACGCACTGGTCAGCACGCACGTGCTACCCATATGGGCAATCATGGTGGCTATGCTGAACTTTGCCGGTTCTCACCGGATTTATGCCGCGCGCCTGCGCTGTGGCGGCGAGGTGCAGCTGTGACCACGCCTGACCCTCGTCAACGGCCTGTGTCCTGGCGTTCAAAGACCTGGGCGATGGATTTGATCCGCAAACACATGCCCTCACGCGAGGAAATGGCGCGCAACAAATATCTTGCGCCGATTGCGCACCGTTTTCTGTCGCCCGAATTATGGCGATTTACCCGCCGTTCGGTGCCGCGCGGGGTGGCATTGGGGCTGTTCGCGGCGTTCATCATCCCGGTCGGGCAGATTTTCCTCGCTGCGTTTCTGGCGCTGCCATCGCGCGCCAATGTGCCGCTGGCGGCGCTGGTCACCTTTGTCACCAACCCGTTCACCCTGCCGTTCTGGCTGGTGGTCGCCAACAAGGTTGGCCATTTCACCTTGCGGATTGATGCAGACGGGCCCGCGCTGGCAAATGTGGCGATGGAATCGGGGGCGTGGGCAGCGGTAATCGATTTCTTCGAGATAGCCGGAACGACCGCGTTTGGCTTCATCGTCCTGGCGGTGGTCGGTGCAGCGCTCGGCTGGATTATTTCCGGCTGGGTCTGGCGCGCTGTGGTGTGGCGGCGGCGCGCCAAACGGTTGAAGGTTATGGAAGCGCGGCTCGACCAGCGGCTCGGCTCGCAGTAGGACAGACGCGAAGCCATCGGCACGCGCGGGCGTTTGCGGTTGGCCGATTTTTGCAACAGGAGCGTCCCGTTTGTCCCGCCCCACCGGCACCCCCTCACACCGCCCCAGTGTGCTTCTCGTTCCAAGCGCGGCGCAGAGCGAAGGCGCTGCGCCGCCATCCACGCTGATGCTGGGCCTCGGCGGTGCGCTGGTGGTGAGCGCGGCGGTGCTGTTCGCCGCAACGCAAAGCTGGCTGGTGGCGATCACCTTTGTGCTGGGTGCGGGCGTGTTGCTGGGCGGGGTGATGCTGCTTGACCGGATGCGCGCCGAACCCGCAACTGACAGCATTGCTGCCTCAGACTGGAGCGTTACCGTCGCCGCGATTGAGCGCACGGGCGAGGCCATCGCCATCACCGATCGCGCCAACCGCATGGTGTGCGCCAACAGCCTGTTTCTCGACAGCTTCGGGGTCAACGCCGCGCCGCCTGCGCTGCCGTTTGAACGTGATGCGCTGGAGGCGGTGACGCTGCTCGCCCGCACGGCGTGGCGCGATGGGTCGGCCGCGCTCGACAAGGTGGCGGGGCTGGATGAAAGCGATTGGCATATTTCCGCGCAGCGCGCCGGGCGGGGCGAAGACCACCTGATCTGGCGGCTGCGCCCGATCACGCGTGAAAGCGGCGCTGATCTGGGCGCGCTCGATCTGGCCGGGCCGTTTGGCAAAATGCTCAGCCGCGCCGGGATTGAAACCGCGATCACCACGGCAGATGGCGTGATCCGCGCGGTGAGCACCGGGTTTGCCGAACGCGCTGCGGGTGATGATCGCGCGACGTTGGTGGGGCAGGATTTTGTCAGCTTCCTGCGCTCGGACGAACGTGACCGCATCTTTTTTGCCCGCGAAGGGCGCGGCGGCACGCCGCAAACGCTGGTCGATGTGCCGCTGGTCGATCCTGAAACGCGGGCCGCACCCGCCGGGCCGGACGAGGCGACATCGCTGATGCTGCTGATCGATAGCGGGGTGGGCATCGGTTCTGGCTGGGACGGGGCAGCGCAGGCCGGGGTCGCACAGCTCGATGCGC
>JAHJSJ010000058.1 GCA_018830415.1 Alphaproteobacteria bacterium
CCGCTCGTGAAAGCGCCAACACGCTGAAGGATGCCGGCGGGATCAATACCACTCCTTCGCCCGGCAATTAATCCGCGCGCTTCGCGGCATTCTCTGACCCTAATCCCTGATCCGGTCCCATTCGGCAAATTCATAGGCGATTGAGCCTTCGACAAGCCGTTCCCAAATGTCCGCGATCACGTCTCCAGGCAGGCCCTGCGCTTCGCCCTCGGCCACGGCGGCGGCGATGACGCTGGCCTTGCGCGCTTCATCCCTCACCGCGTCGCGGCTGTCCTTGATCCGGGCGGCGGCGCGCATATAGCCAAACCGGGTCGCCAACAACGCCACCAATTCACGGTCAAGCGCATCAACCCCGGCGCGCACTTCGATCATGGTGGTGCAGTCTTCAGGGCTTACGCAGGTTTCGTTCATCGCATAGGCCCTAAGCGGTGCAGACCGGATCTGTCGAGTGCCTTCCGGCACATTCAACCGCCGCGACCAAGCGCCTCATCAAGAAAGCGACCTATCGTGGCAAGCATGTCGGTGCGGGCCTTGCTGTCGCCAAGTCCGTGCTGGAGATCCTCGTATTCGTGATAGATGACCGGCCTGCCCGCATCCTTCAGCGCTTTTTCCATCGCCTGTGAGTGCCGCACATCAACATTGAGATCGCGGGTGCCGTGGAACAGCGCTACAGGGGCCGCGAATTTTTCGGCATGGCGGAGCGGGCTGCCCGCGGCGACATGCGGCCCCTGCCCGATAAAATCGCTCACCAGGCGGGAGCTGGTATAATGGCGGGCGTCATTCTGGAGGTAGGCCAGATCGGTCACCGGCGCGATTGCCACCACCGCCTTGAACAGTGAGGGATCGAGCACCTGTGACTGTAGTGCGGCATAGCCACCATAAGACCATCCGGCGATGGCCAGTTGATCGGGCGTGGCAATGCCTTCGCTGACCAGCCAGCGCCCGGCGTCATTGACATCGCCGATTGCAACATCCCACGCTTTGAAACCGTTGCGTCCATACCAGTCCTCGCCATAGCCTGACGATCCCCGGTAATTGGGCTGGAGCACGGCATAACCGCGTGCGGTGAAGAACTGCACCAGCCAGTCAAACCCCCATTCGTCGCGCGCGGCAGGGCCGCCATGCGGCATGACAATGGCGGGCAGGTTCTTGCCATCAGACCCTGGCGGCAGGGTAAGATAGGCCGGGATCTGCGTTCCGTCCGCCGCCGGATAGGTCACCGGCTGCATCCGGCCCATCTTGCGGTCAGCAAGGTCGCCGCGCACCGGCAGGATGGGTTCGAGCGTGCGCTTACCCTTGTCGAACAGGTAAACCATGCCCGGCTGCGTGTCGCTTGAAGCGATCAGCAGCAATTGCTGTTCGTCGCTGCTCGCGCCGACGATGTTGATGATCGGCTGATCGGGCAACGCCTTGCCAAGATCGGCTGCCAGCTTGGCGAGTTCCGGGCTGAAATAGGTAATCTGACGCTTTTCGGTGGCGAAGCTCGCCCCCACCACCCGGCGCTGACGTCCGATGCGGATCAGCGCATCAACATCGACATCATCGCGCACCATCAGCAGCTTGCCCTGCCCGCTGCCGTCGAGCGCAAATTCGGCGATGGCATCATAGCCATTGTTGCCGACGAAGCCGATCGCGACGTTGCGACTGCTGTCGACCGACAGCGGCGAGAACCAAGCTACGCCCTTTCCCTCGATCGAGAGATTGTCGAACGCCTGCCAGCCGCTGCTGCCCTGCGACCGATAGAAATAGTCATACTTGCCCGTCAGCCGCCCGTTTCCATCGTAGCGCGCGCGCACCTTGACCCGCACCTGACCAGTCTCGTCGGCAATATAGCGCTGCGCGGCAGGGTCGGGACGTTCGCGCATGCGGCGCTTGGCCGTGGTAACATCGACCAAATCAACGCCCAGCCCCGAATCGCGATTGGCCGTCCGCGTGCCGGTGGAATATTCCTCAACCGATTGCCGCGACATCAGGATCTGGCCCTGTTCCCCGCCGACATCGAGCGCGAGCACATCTCCGCCCTGCTGCACAAAGGCGAGCGCCGCGCGGGACTGACGTTTGCTGAGTTCCTTAATTTCACCACCATCGGCGTTGATTGCGAACAGGCGGTCGAAGGGAACCAGGATGCCGTCGCCGTCTTGAGCCATGCCTGAAACCAGGCAGACAAGGCGGGTGTCGCTGGCCCATTCGCACTGTTCGAGATCGCCGATCTTCTCGGAATTGACAACAATCTGCCTGACCTGCGCATCGCCTTCCAGGTCAATAACGTTCAGCAGCTCGATGTGTTCCGGCCCGGCGGCGACAAAGGCAATTTTGGTCCCTGACGGCGAAAGCGAAATATCGAGCACGGTTTCGCGCGCGCCGAACAGGGCGGCAACCGCATCCACATCACTACCCTGTGCCGTTGCTGGGGCTAGAGCACCGGCGATACCGCCAAGAACCAAAGCTACGCTTATCGCCAGTCTGCTGGCGCTGCGTTGCATCCTCATGATGATGCCCCCTTATTCGCGGGATGAGGCTAACCAATCCTGCGCGTGATTCAACCCTCTTGGTGCAAGTAATCGCGGAGGAATCTTCTGGAGAAGCTGGCAAATCGTCTTTCGGAAATCGCATCGCGCATGGCCTGCATCAAGGCCTGATAGAAGCTGAGATTATGCTCGGTCACCAACATCGCACCCAGCATTTCGCCAGACTTGACGAGGTGGTGGATATAGGCGCGCGAATAGGTGGCGCAGACCGGACAGGTGCAGGACACGTCCAGCGGCGCGGTATCTTCGGCGAACCGCGCATTGCGCAGGTTCATCGGGCCATTCCAGGTAAACGCCTGCCCGTTGCGGCCTGATCGGGTAGGCAGCACGCAATCGAACATGTCGATCCCGCGCTCCACCGCGCCGACCAGATCATCGGGCTTGCCCACCCCCATCAGGTAACGCGGGCGGTCGGCGGGGAGCATATCGGGCGCATAGTCGAGCACGCCGAACATCGCCTCCTGCCCCTCCCCCACGGCCAACCCGCCGACGGCATAGCCATCGAAGCCGATATCGGTGAGCGCATCGGCGCTTTCCCGCCGCAAGTCTTGATGCAAAGCGCCCTGCTGTATCCCGAACAGCGCAGCGCGGCTCGCGTGGTCTTCACCGCTGTTGAACCCGTCGCGGCTGCGCTGTGCCCAGCGCATCGACAATTCCATCGACGCAGCGATTTCATCGCGTGAACGATCAGCGCGCGGGCATTCGTCAAACGCCATGACGATATCGGAACCCAGCAACCGCTGGATCTCCATCGAACGTTCGGGGGTGAGCATATGCTTTGACCCGTCAAGATGGCTGCGAAATTCAACCCCCTGTTCGGTCAGCTTGCGCAACTCCGACAGGCTCATCACCTGATAACCGCCGCTATCGGTCAGGATCGGGCGCGGCCAGTTCATGAAACGGTGCAAGCCGCCAAGCCGCGCCACCCGTTCTGCACCGGGGCGCAGCATCAGGTGATAGGTATTGCCAAGGATAATGTCGGCGCCGGTCGCGCGCACGGCTTCGGGCTTCATCGCCTTGACAGTGGCGGCCGTGCCGACCGGCATGAACGCAGGCGTACGGATTTCGCCGCGCTGCATCGTGATGGTGCCGGTGCGGGCCTTGCCGTCAGTCGCGTGGAGGGTGAAGGAGAAGCGTGGAGCAGTCATTGCGCCCGCGCCCCTAGCTGGCCGAACTTGCGCTGTCACGCTTTGCCGCACCTGCAGCACAAGGCAGGGGCCGCGCTGACGCAGCCCCTGCCCCGATTTCATCCGGAACCGTTCTTAAAACGCGAACAGAACACCCACGGTCGCACGGGTGGAATCGAACGCGATGGTATCAATCCCGGCGCGGAACCGGATCGGGCTTTCCCCCAGACCGAATTCGACACCTGCGCCGACGAGGTAATCGCCATCAGTATCGTCGAGCCCGACCACTGCCGGAGTCACGAAATTGCTGAGGTCAAAGTCGACTTCCTGATAGCCGCCACGCACGAACAGCTTGGCATTGTCACCAACACGCACACCTGCGCGAACGGCGGCACCATATTCGCTATCAATCGCACCATCGCCAATGTGGAAGTTGCCTTCCGCGCCAACAAAGAACGTGTTGCCGACCGGGACATCGACCCCGGCAATAACGCCGTAAATGCCGCCATCGTCATCGGGCAGGCCGATACCAAGATCGTGAATACCTGCCGATGCGCCGATATAAACCTCGGGCTTGGCTTCGGAGGTGGACTGCGCCTGCGCAGCGGCCGGAAGGGTGATCGCGGTTAGCGCTGCGAGCGCTGAGAATGCTACTTTAGTCATGTTTTTTCCTTTCATTGACCTGCCGAATGGGGGGAGCAGCAGATGCCGCAACCCCTAGGAAAAACAAACTTTCTATCGGATGAACCGGCAGTCAGGGCGCCGTTCAGTTTCGGCTATTGCGACTTTCGTCAGCCCTGCCATCAGGCAGTAACAATGAAGAATCGCCATAGGAATAAAAGCGGTAATCGCTGGCAATTGCGTGGGCATAGGCTGCCATCATCCGGTCACGCCCCATCAACGCACTCACCAGCATCATCAGGGTCGATTTGGGCAGGTGGAAATTGGTCATCAGCCCATCGACTGCGCGGAACCTGTAACCCGGCGTGATGAAAATGGCGGTGTCCCCCGCGAATGGCAGGATAGTGCCATCCTCCGCCGCCGCGCTTTCGAGCAACCGCAGTGAAGTTGTGCCGACGGCGATGATCCGGCCACCGGCAGCGCGCGCGCGATTTAACTGTGCCGCTGTTTCATCGGAAATGCGCCCGAATTCAGCGTGCATCTGGTGGTCTGCGGTATCATCGACTTTCACCGGCAGAAACGTCCCCGCCCCAACGTGGAGGGTCAGCATTGCCCGGCCAATCCCGCGCGCATCCAGCGCATCGACCAGCCTTTGGGTGAAATGCAGCGACGCAGTGGGCGCGGCGACCGCGCCTTTTTCTGCCGCAAACATTGTCTGGTAATCTTCCAGATCCTGCTCATCGATCCCGCGCCGCGCCGCGATATAGGGCGGCAGCGGCATCGTGCCAGCGCGGTCGAGCAGCACTTCGACAGGCTCATCGCCTTCGAACAATAGCGTGATTGAGCCATCTGCATGGCGTGCCTCCGCACGCGCGGTGACACCGCCGCCGAACACCAGTTGATCGCCCAGCTTCACCCGCTTGGCATTGCGGATGAACGCCTGCCAGCGCCGCAGATCGATCCGCTTGTGCAAGGTCGCGCCGATCCTTGCCTCGCCATCAGCGCGGCGGCCTTCGAGTTGCGCAGGGATCACGCGGGTATCATTGAACACCAGCACATCGCCGGGGTTCAGCAGAACGGGCAGATCGCTTACCCCGCGGTCTTCGAACGGGGCATCCTGCCCGCGCACCACCAGCATTCGCGCGGCATCACGCGGACGCGCCGGGCGCAGGGCAATGCGGTCCGTCGGCAGATCGAAATCGAACAGGTCAACTTTCATGGCACGCGCGCCTAGCGCATTCCCGCGCAGTCGGGAACCTTCGGCAGATCAGTGGTAAAACCGCATGAGGCCCCGCCTTCGCGGGGGATCACGCATATCATCACCTGATTGGCGCACTCAGCATATCAGCCGAAATCGGAGCCTCTTCCACCGGAGCGGGCGGCGGTGGCGGCGGGATGTTATCGCTGGCGATTGAAGCTTGCAAAATCCGCGTCGGATCAGCCGGTGGCTCGCCCCGATTGATCGCGTCAACCGCATCGATGTTCTCAATCACCCGGCCGAAATTGGTGTAACGCTTATCAAGGCTGAAGCGCGGATAGAATACGATGAAAAACTGGCTATTGGCGCTGTCTTCATCAGCCGCACGGGCCATCGCCAATGATCCGCGCACATGCGGCATCGGGTTGAATTCGGCCTTAAGGTCAGGAAGCTCGCTGCCGCCCTGCCCCGTGCCCGTAGGATCGCCGCCCTGCGCCATGAAGCCATCGATCACGCGGTGGAAGACGACTCCATCATAAAATCCGCGCCGCGTTAGCGTTTTGATCCGTTCGACATGGGCAGGTGCCCAATCGGACATCAGGCGGATTTTGACACGCTCACCATTCGACAGGTCGAGCACCCAGATGTTTTCCGGATCAACCGATGCGTCATAGTTGATCGGTTGATAGACGCGCGGAGCGGCAACAACTTCCTC
>JAHJSJ010000059.1 GCA_018830415.1 Alphaproteobacteria bacterium
AAAATGCGGTCTTCCGCGCCCAGAATGTTGATCCCGTCAAAGGAAACCTGGGTCCAGCGGGTCGGTGCGCCGCGAACCTGAATATATCGTTCCTGACCTTGATCGCGCTGAACGCCGACACCGGGCAGGCGGGCGAGTGCGGCAGCGGCAGTCGAATCCGGGAAGCGCCCGATAGTGTCGGATGCGATAACGTTAACAATGTTATCCGCCCGTCGCTGCGCTTCGGTCGAAGCAAAAAGGCTATCACGTATAGGGGAGCCGGTAACGACAATTGTTCCTTCGGGAATCTCGGCTTCTTGTTGGTCAGCCGCTTCCTGCGCCATGACGGGGGCGGAAAGAAATGTTGTTATGAACAATATTGATTTAAAGCTATTGTGATTTATTGATAGCAAACTGGTCATAATGATCTTCCCCACTTTCGAAACATGACTAGAGGGGCTGATAGTCATTGAGCATTGCGTGAGCATGAAGTTTTTATTGCGATAGCATGTTTCTTGCGGGACTCTTAGATGATCATGGGTCCACTTGTTGATCCGATTGAAACGCTTGAGGCGGCAGGTGTCATTGGGTTGATAGCGCTGCTCGGGAGAGCATCCGCCCACGAATTCACTGAGAGATGAACTGGGGGGATACGCAAAAGCCGTCCGCACTATGGCGCTGGTGAGTATGATTCCCGGCTAGCAGTGGTCGGCATAGATCTGATCACGTGAGTATGGCTCACCTGCGGATTGCCACTATACGTTATAAATCAATGTTTTAGCTGTCAGCAAAATGTCTGCGCATTACTGGCTCTGCGGCTCATCACGGCCCCAAAACCTTGTCTCAGCGAACGGAGACATCACGGTAGGCCCAGCGCGCCCTCAACGACGGTCTTGACGCCGGAGTCCATTTGATTAGGACTCCTAACATGATTCGTGACCAGCTCATCTATGGCCTCAGCCGTCTGGCCGCCCTGGCTCGCCAGAAGGACTGGCAGACCGGCGAAGGCGCAGGGCTGACCCCCACCCAGGGGGATGCGCTGAGGCTGCTGGCTGGCCGTCCGGAGGGTTTGCGCCTGAAGGACCTTGCCGCACAGCTCAGTGTGCGTTCGTCAACCGCCAGCGATGCTGTCTCGGCTCTCGCCAGCAAACACCTTGTGGAACGCAGGCCCGACCCTGATCATGGCCGGGCAATCCGGGTTTCCCTGACCCCGGAAGGGTGCGCCCTGCTTGGCCAGCTTCCGGATGGGTTTGCGGACATTGTCGGTCTGCTGAGCGACGGCAATGCCGAAAACCTGCACTCCATAGTCGTGCAAACCATCGCACAGATGCAAAGAGCCGGACGCATAGCACCGCAGCGCATGTGCCTGACCTGCCGTTACTTCGTCTCCGATGCGAGCCTGGCCGAGCCGGGTGAACACTTTTGCCGATTGATCAAGGCGCCGCTTCGCCCATCCGATCTGCGCCTCAATTGTCCCGAACACGAGGAGGCCTCCTCCTCAGCCTAGATGCCCTCGGGTCGCACCGGGGTAACGCGCACAGCGTCTTCTGTGCCTTTGAATGTTAGGAGTCCTATCATGAAGTCCAAGGCCATTTTCTATCACGCCGGTTGCCTCGATGGCGGCGGTCAAGGGAGAGGAATGATGCGCGCTCCTGCCATAGTCGCGGCCGCGCTGGCCCTGGCCGCACCGGCGGTGCATGCCCACGATGGCCGCGCTCATCCCCAGGACCCGTCGAGCGAGCGAATTGCGCCCTCGCACGACCATACCGGCGGTATCCGTCCAGCAGCGGATACTGCCGTGCAGGCACCGTTCGATATCGTCCACGCGAAGATCAGGACGGAGGGCAATGTGGCCATATTCCACATGGCTGTTTCCGGACGAGCGGGCGTTACGCGCCCAAATGCAACCGGTCGGTTCGAGGGATCGAGCGTCTTCTCCTACGTCTGGCCAACAACGATCGATCCCTACGAGGTCGGCTTCGAGCGCGGCGCTGGCATTCTGGCACTAGCGGTCACTTCTCACCCGGATTTCGACGACACACCGTTGTTCGATGAGACGAGGGACGGCAACCTCGCCAATGATGGCGGCGAATGGCACATGCACTGGGTGGTGCTCGGGCCGGACGAGGCTTGCGGCGCCAATGGTCTCAAGGTGCAGGATATTCCCGCAGGTACCAGCCCGAGGCTGCCGATGACCTGGCCAGGGGCGCCGATCCTGCTCGACAGTCCGGGATGGCAACCCAATCTGTCCCAGGAGATGGTTGAAGTCAGAGTGCCCTTCGGTGACATCTCGATCGTTGAAACCGCCGGGTTTGACGGTGTGACGGCCGGATTGCGCGTCAACGAAAGCGCACATTCACCGCTGCTGTGCGTGGCCAACGTGTTCAAAATTGCCTCGGGCGATCTGAGCCTGCCCGGCAGGGTAAACCAATAGCGATTGTATCTTTTGCAAACACGCCTAGCGGCGTTGGTCCAATGCGTTAGCAATGTGCTCTAGGAGTTTCACAATTCGATCCAGCGCAAAGGTGATGCCCAGACCGACACCGACGATTGCCAGCGCAACCCATAAGGTATGATCGATGTTCACTGAGGCTTCTCCGGCTCCGGCTTGCTCTTCGCGACCTTTTTTAGCCGCTCATCCCATCGGGCCTCGTCCTCGTCCGTTCCGAGTTCGCGGGCAAGGTCTTTGAATTTTTCGGATTGAGGCTTGGAATCTGGCAAGAAATTGACTCCCGGCAAGCGATGTGGTGATTTCGACCGATACAGCATTCATGCTGTGGGGGAACACGCCCTCCTCAAGCTGCGCGATAATGGTTTGCGTGACCTCGTCATAAAGCGATGCGCGGGAGCCATTCCCGCGCGCGGCGCTGCGCGCCGCCCCTCTATGCCTGCCACCTGCACTGCCCTTTGAAACCTTACGCGCCATCGCCTGTCTCCCGAACTGCCCAAATCCGCACACCGGCCCCCGGAAGGGGCGGGGTGGGCGGTGACAGCGACCAGAAAGGTGCGGGGCGGACAGCCGCACCCGCATGACGCCAATGGCTGGCAGTCCAGCCAGTCGAATAGGGGCTGCAATGCAATGGAAGACCCGGACCCTTCAGGGCCGGGTTGCGGGTGGCCGAACTGTGCCCAGACGGGAGCGCCGCCCACCCCGCCACTTTCGCGGGCCGACACCAACAACGCCGGCGCGCAGTGATTGTTGCGTGACTTCCGAGCCGTGAAATGTTCCATTTCACTCGAAATCACGTCCGCGCGCCGTCCGCAGCAACCTGCTCATGCCGCCAGTCGGGGCCAAGCGACCAGCGAAATGCAAAAGAAAGAGAATGCGCACCCTGAATGGAGGCGTGTGCTGCAGTTGACGGGATTGGCCGCCCCGGCGGGGCCTGTCGTCGGGCAGGCCGATCCATGCAGGCGTCCAAGCCGCAATCAGAGCGCGCGCGGGGCCCAGAAACAGAACTGCCGCGCCCTCAGGAGCAGGCCAAAAGGCCTGCGGGACAGAGCGCGTCAACAGCCCCGCTCCGCTTCACGGGGCGTTGCGGGGTGTCCCCGCAGTAGGGGTAGCCGGAGACAGCAAAGCGGCTCCGGCTCAGGGGAAGGCTTTCCCCTACTCCAACGCAAAGATCGGCTCGTGCCTACCCTTTTGCGTCGGAATCGGCCGCTAGGACAAGCTGAATACCAAGCGCCCAAAGTTCCAGACCGACGGCGGCAGCGAGTGCATCGTCTTCGGAGGGCAAGCCTTTGGTCGGCAGCGGCTCCTTCCCGGTCTCTGGCTGCGGCTGCAGTTTTGCCGCGATGATTGCGTCCAGTCCCTGGCTGAAGGGCGACTGCCGAGCGGAGTGGTCCCGCACCTCGGCAGGAGCCGCAAGAAGCCACTAACAACCGCAAATCATCGCTTCATCTGCCATCCAGCAAATTGCGATCACTTGCCAGCGATTGCCTAAAATTATGAGCTAAAGTGCCCTCCGCTTGAACGGCGCTGGTTGTTTGGCGGGATCTGAAGGCCGTTGACGGCGAAGCTCGGAGGCATTAAAGGTAGTAGTTACTTACTATCAATGGTGCCAAACTATGCGAACAAAACACCTGCCCGCTGACGAAAGGCGCGCCGTCACGGTTGAAGCTGTCCTGGAGCTGGCGGCCCACCAAAATCCCAGTGACATCACGACCACTGCGATTGCCAGCCACATGGGCGTCACCCAAGGAGCGCTCTTCAGGCACTTTCCGAGCAAGGAAGCCATTCTTGAATCGGTCATGGATTGGGTCGCTGATCGGCTGCTGGCGCGTATCGACAAGGCGGCCCACGGGGCGCCAGGTCCGCTTGAGGCGCTCGACGCCATGTTCATGGCGCATGTCGCGTTCTTTGTGGAGCATCCCGGCGTTCCCCGGATGTTGTTTGGGGAATTGCAGCGAGCTGAAATGACCGCGCCAAAGCGTATGGCCCATAAGATGCTGCATCGATACCGGGAGCGGCTCGTCACGGTGATCGAGGATGGCAAAGCCAGCGGTCAGTTATCGCCGGGCATCAACACGGCCTCTGTCAGCACGCTCTTCATCGGCATGATTCAAGGGCTGGTCATGCAGTCGCTACTCGCCGGTGACGTTCAACTTATCCGCAAGGAGGCACCGGGCGTTTTCTCGTTGTTCCGGCTCGCAATCGAGGTCCGTGTATGAATATCACCACCATGCAGCGCAGAAAGGTGGCGCTGATTGCCGTTCTGGTAATCCTCGCCGTGTCGCTGGGCTATGTGGCGCTGCGATCCGGCCCACTGGCACCGGTTGCGGTCACTACTGCCGATGTCGAAAACCGCACGCTGCGACCGGCGCTGTTTGGTGTGGGCACGATCGATGCGGAACGGATTTATCGGGTCGGGCCGACCTTCGCCGGTCGCGTCAGGCGTCTGACAGTCAACGTCGGGGATCGGGTCGTTGCTGGCCAGCTGATCGGCGAAATGGACCCGGTTGATCTGGATGACCGACTGGCCGCGCAAGTCTCCGCCGTCCGGGGTGCCGAGACTTCCGTCAGCGAGGCAAACGCCCGGCGAGCCCATGCCGCCGCCGAAGCAGATCGCTATGAGAGCCTCCTCGAAGCGCGGGCCACCAGCGAAGAAGTGCTGGCCGCCAAGCGTCAGGATCTGGTGGTGGCTGAAGCTGCCGCCGCGACGGCGCGCTCAAATCTGGATCGCATGCGATCGGATTATGCGGGGCTGCAATCCCAGCGCGGGAACCTGCGCCTTGTTGCTCCGGCGACCGGGATTGTCAGCTTGCGCGAAGTGGAGCCGGGTGCGGCCGTCGCCGGGGGTCAGACTGTCATCGAGATTATCGATCCGGCCAGCCTATGGGTCAATGTCCGTTTCGATCAGGTGAGTTCCGCCGGTTTGATGGCAGGTCTGCCGGCCCGCGTGCAACTGCGGTCCCGTGATGGAGAGGTCTTGCGCGGCAGGGTTCTGCGCATCGAGCCGAGGGCCGATGCTGTTACCGAGGAAACTCTGGTCAAAGTGGTCTTCGATACACTTCCTGTGCCCCTGCCCCCCCTTGGCGAATATGCCGAAGTAACGGTGGACCTTGCACCGCTGCCCGATGGGCCGGCCGTGCCCAATGCTGCCGTCCGGCGGCAGGGGGACAGCATCGGGGTCTGGCGGCTGGAGGACGGGGAACCGGTGTTTGTCCCGGTGACACCCGGCAAATCGGATCTCGACGGGCACGTCCAGATCCTGCGCGGGCTGAGCGAAGGCGATACCATCATTGTCTACAGCGAAAGGGAGCTTTCCGCGAACAGCAGCATCAGTATCGTCGAGCGCATCCCCGGGGGCACGCCGTGATCAGCCTTGCAGGCCGGGACATCCTCCATAGCTGGGGCAAATTTGTCTTTACCGGGTTCGGCCTTGGCCTGCTGATCGGGGTTACACTGGTGATGGCCGGCGTTTATCGCGGCATGGTCGATGACGGCAAGGCGCTGCTCGACAATAGCGGTGCCGATCTCTGGGTGGTCCAGCGGGACACGCTCGGCCCTTATGCAGAATCATCGAGCATCAGCGATGATCTGTATCGCACGGTGCTGGCCATGCCCGGGGTCGCTCAGGCCGCAAATGTCACCTATCTGACCATGCAGGTCCGCCAGGGTGATAACGATGTCCGCGCGATGGTGGTGGGCATCATTCCCGGTGATGCATGGGGCTCCCCCGGATGGCCGCCCTATCTGGTTGACGGCCGGCAGATCACCCGCGGCCATTACGAGGCGGTGGCCGATATCGCCGCTGGTTTCCGCCTGGGCGACGAAATCACCATCCGCCGCAACCGGTACCGGGTTGTGGGCCTGACCCGGCGAATGGTTTCATCCAGCGGCGACCCGATGGTGTTCATTCCGCTGAAGGATGCCCAGGAAGCCCAGTTCCTGAAAGACAATGAAGCCATTTTGCAAAACCGCCGCCGGACCGCAGCCAATCCGGCGTTCAATCGCCCCGGACAGCCGGATATCCTCGACGCCGTGAATGCCTCGCAGGCGAGCAGCACGTCGGTCAATGCCATTCTGGTGCGGCTGGAGCCCGGCGCCGACACAGAAGCCGTCGCGCAGTCGATCCGCCGCTGGAAAAGGCTCACAGTTCACACACGCGCCGAAATGGAGGACATTCTCATCGGCAAGCTGATCGCCACATCGTCGAAGCAGATCGGCATGTTCCTTGCCATTTTGTCCGTCGTCAGTGCTGCGATTGTTGCGTTCATTATCTATTCGCTGACAATGGACAAGATCCGCGAGATTGCCG
>JAHJSJ010000060.1 GCA_018830415.1 Alphaproteobacteria bacterium
ATGCCGAATCCGTCGAAGCCGAAGACGCCGGTAATCAGCAGCGGATCGAGCACCCAGTTGGCGGCGGCATAGGCGATGCTGATCGTGCTCGTCCGCCGCGCCTCCCCCTGTCCGCGCAGCACGCCGTTGAACCCCATGATGATCAGGATCAGCGGAAAGCCCACCGCATAGGGCTGCATATAGGCGCGGATCAGTGGCATCAGATGCGCAGGCGCATTCATCGCGGCAAAGATCGGGTCGATCAACAGCCACAGCGCGGCCCCCATCACCGCACCGCAGCCAGCCGCAAACACGATCCCGAAATTGGCACGCCGCGCGGCCCGTTCATGATCCCCTTCGCCCAAGGCGCGGGCGACCACCGAATTGATCCCGACCATGATCCCGACCCCGAGCGAGGTGATCGCCACAGACACGGGAAAGATGAACGATATCGCGGCCAGCGCATCGCGGCCCAGCTGGCCGATGAAAAACGCGTCCACAATCCCGATCGACATGATCGCTGCCACCCCGATCACCATCGGCATGGTCTGGCTGACAAGATGTCCGGGGATGCTGCCGCTGACCAGTTTTGCAGAAGGTGATCCGGGCGCGCTCATTGCGACCGGGCCTAGCGGCGGTGCAGGCGGCTTGCAAAGCATTCCCTGCGCGTGCGATAGCAAACCCAAGGACAGACGGAGAGGAATGACCGATGGCGACCCAGTTAAATCCCGGTATCGAATGCAGCAAGGAAGAATGGCAGGCGCGGCTGGATCTGGCCGCATGTTACCGCATCTTCGATCACCTTGGCTGGTCGGAATCGATCTATAACCACATTTCGTTAAAGGTGCCGGGGGAGGAAGACACCTTCCTGATCAACCCGTTCGGCCTGCTCTATAGCGAAGTGACCGCCAGCAATCTCGTCAAGATCGATGTCGAGGGCAACAATGTCGGCGGGTCGCCTTACATGGTGAACAAGGCGGGCTTCACCCAGCACGCCTATTTCCACAAGCATCTGGGCAGCCGCGCTGACGCGATCTGCCACGTCCACACCACCGCGACAATGGCGGTCGCCAGCCATAAGGACGGGCTGGTGCCGACCAATTTCTACGCCTGCAATTTCGAAGGCCAGATCGGCTATCACGACTTTGAAGGCGTGACCGTTCGCGCCGAAGAGGGCGAGCGGCTGGTGCGGAATCTGGGTAATCACACCATCCTGATGCTGCGCAATCATGGCCCGGTGGTGATGGACAAGACCATCCAGGGAATGTTCGTGAAAATGTGGGCGCTGCAACGCGCGTGTGAGATTCAGGTGGCGACGCTCAGCATGGGCAACCCCAATCTTGTCCCGCAAGCCGTGGTTGACGTGCACCAGCGCGACTTGGCGGTGATGAGCGGGCAGGGCGGGGCCGGGATGTTCGATTTCGAGGCGTGGAAGCGCCGGGTCGATAAAATCGACGACAGCTGGCGCCAGTAAGCCCGCTTACAGGAACCGCCCATGCCGCGCATGACCGTCAACGAACGGCCCGTCGAGTTCAACCTCGACCCCCGGATGCCGCTGCTCTACGCGCTGCGTGAGGCGATGAACCTTACCGGCACCAAGGCGTGCGGGGGAACGGGTGGCGGCGGCGATTGCGGCGGGGCGTGCATGGTGCTGGTCGACGGGGTGGCTCTCCGATCATGCCGGATCACCCTGGCTGAGGCCGAGGGGCGGATCATCACCACGATCGAAGGGCTGTCGGCTGACCGGTCGCATCCGGTGCAGCAGGCGATGGTGGCGCAAGCGGCGATCCAGTGCGGATATTGCACGCCGGGGATCGTCATCGCCGCCGCCGCGCTGCTCCAGCGCAACCCTGCGCCGACGCGCGAGGATATCGAAGCCGCGATCCCCAATATCTGCCGCTGCGGGGTCTATCCGCGATTGATCAAGGCGGTGGAACAGGCCGGACGGGTGGCGCAGCGCCGCGAAAGCATCAGCGCCGCGCCCGCCCCCGGCATCAGCGCCGAAGATGCGGCGAAGGCCGTCCCCGCGCTGCGCGTGGTGGAAACCGAATAGGCATCAGAACCGCCCCGTGATCGTGAACCGCGCATTCAGCGGCGCACCCACCGTCACTTCATTGGCGGTGTGGGCATTGGGAAAATAAAGTTCATCAAACAGATTTTCGACGTTCACCTGCACCCGCACATTGTCTGACACATCATAGAACGCGGCCAGATCGACGCGGGCGTAGGACGGCAGGGTTGCGGTGTTGCTGTTATCGGCAAAGCTATCATCTTGCGCGGTCAACCCCAGCCCCAGACCAAGCCGGTCGGTCGCCTGAAAATTGTTCCAGATCGAAAACATGTGTTCAGGCAATTCACGCACACGCAGACCGGTCGGGCCAGTGCGGCTCTGCTGCTTGCCGTCGAGATAGGAATAGCCGGCAGAAAGGAACCACCAGTCAGTGACCTGCCCCTGCAATTGCGCTTCGAACCCGCGGATTTTGGAGTTGATCACATCGAGCGTATCGGGATTGGTATCCGACACCTGCGGCGAGCTTTGCTCAATCTCGAACACTGCGCCGGTCAGGGCAAGGCCGGGGCGGATGTCCCACTTCACCCCCGCTTCGAGGTTGGAGAAAGTGTTCGGATCAAGCGCATCATTGGGCGGGTTGATGTCGGAAAACTGTTCGCCTGAACGCGGCAGTAAGCTCTCGGAATAGCTGGTGTAGATCGACAGGTTCGGCTGCGGTTTGAGGATTAGGTCGAGACGCGGGCTGACCTTGTCG
>JAHJSJ010000061.1 GCA_018830415.1 Alphaproteobacteria bacterium
GACCACCGCGCTGGCGGGGGGCATGGCGCTGCACGCGCAAGGCATTGCCGCGCATGATTCGCGCGCGCCGGTCAGCACGCAGGCGAGCCGGATCGAATGGCTCGACCGTGAAAACCGGGTGCTGCTGAGCGGCGGTGTCACCGTTACCCAGGCCGATCTGACCATCCAGTCGAACCGGATGCTGGTCAATTACACCGATGTCGGCACGCTCGAAATGCAGCGCATTACCGCGACCGGCGGGGTGATTGTCACGCGCGGCAACGAACGCGCCAGCGGCGATAATGCGATCTATGATTTCAACCGGCGGATCATCACCATGGCCGGCAATGTCCGCCTGCGCCGGGGCACCGATACGCTCAACGGCGGGCGGTTGGTGATCGATCTTGAAAGCGGCGTTTCAAGCGTGGACGGCAGCGCGGCGGGCGGCGACCGCAATGGCCGGGTGAACGGCACCTTCACCGTGCCGCAGCGAAGCGACGCGAAACAGGAACCAGCCGCCCCCGCCGATCAATAGGCATTATCGTGTCGCAGCACCATCATGGTGCGCACCACGATCACGATGTCACGCAGCAGCGACCAGCCCGCAATATATTCCAGATCGGATTGCAGCCGGTCGGTAAGGTCTTTCTCGACCTCGGTTGCGCCGCGATGGCCGCGCACCTGTGCCAGCCCCGTCAGACCCGGTTTCAATGAATGGCGCTGCCAGTATGCGGCATCGACCTCCCAGAAATATTTGTCGTTCGCACGGCTGCCGATTGCGTGCGGACGCGGGCCGACGATCGCCATGTCGCCGCGCAGCACATTGATCAGCTGCGGCAGTTCATCAATGCTGGTGCGCCGCATAAAGGCCCCGATCCGGGTGATCCGCTCATCATCGCGCGCGGTTGACCGATCACCATCGGGATCGCGCCGTTCTTCGCGCATCGACCGGAACTTGAGCATATCGAAAAACTGGTTGCCGCGCCCCAGCCGCCGCTGAATGAACAGCACCGGGCCGCCATCTTCCAGCTTGATCAGCACCGCGACCACGATCATCAGCGGCGCCAGCGCGATCAGCCCCGCCAATGCTGCAACCACATCAAACCCGCGTTTGAGGATGCGGTTGCGCAGGCCCAGCGGCCCAGTCGACACCACCAGCGTGGTGCGATCCAGCGCGTCGTAATGATGCACGCCGATCGCGCCGAGCGCATGGGCGGGTTCGCTCACGATCTCGCCATGAACCCCCGCCGATTTGAGCACCAATGCCCAGGCGCCGCGCCGTTCGCGCGGGCAGCTGACCACCACCTTGTCCTGATTGCGCAGCAATTTGCCCAGCCGGTCGAGCATGAAGGGATCATGGCTGGCGGGATCCAGATCATAATCAGCCGCCGCGATCGTGACCGCATTATTCATCGCGAAGCCCGATCCGCCATCATCGATCACCAACTGGTTGATGATCCGTCCGCCCCAAAAATACGCGATCCCGACCGCCACCAATCGCCGGAACCCCACCAGCAGGATCGCGGTGAACACCAGACCCAGCGTCACCGCGGCGCGCGAGAAATCCTCATTGGTCTTGGTATAAAAGCCGAGGAAATTGATCAGCGCCGCCGCAATTGCCAGTGCGGTCAACACTTTGCGCGCGGCAAACAGCCAATCGGACAGCGCCCTGACGCCATAAGTGCCGCTATAGAGCGCGATGGTGAAAAACACCGGCAACATCGCCTGCGCCGCCAGCATCGCGCGCGGTTCCCACCAGCGGCCTTCCCACAGCAGGGCAGCGAGCGCGAAGCTGAGATTGAGCAGCGCGCCATCCGCCACGAGCATCAGGATATAGGCGCGCAGCCGCCGCCGCTCCAGCGATGGCGGAATCTTGTTTTCACCAATATCATTCCGCACTGATCTGATCAGTTGCGGCGTGACCTGATTCATCAGGATAGATTCCAATAGGCGCGACCCTCAGGGAAATTACTTAGGAGCAATTACAGGGGATTGGAAAGGGCTGCGCGACGCCGAGGTGCAAATTGTCACAACTAATTATCGTTTCGCGGCAAATCGTGCGATTTCGGTCAGTTCCTGCGCCAGCAACATCTCCGCCGCCTGACTATTGGCTAGCAGTGTGCGGTGCAATCCGATCAGTCGCGGGATCAGCCGGTCGAGCCGGGTTTCGCGCCCGCCGCGTGCGGCCGGCTGGGTCCAGCGTTCAAATTGCTGGATGATCGCGCGCTCTTCACGAAAGAAGATGCCGAGCTGCATTTTCTCGCCCGGCCCGAGCGACGGGATCTTGCCGTTGGTGCCGATTTTCGCCGCGATCTGCGCCAGTTGCGCGGCGCGCCGTTCAAGCGCGAGCGCGACGCCAACCGGGTTCAGCCCCAATTCGCGCATCCGCCGCACCTCGCCCGCGATCCGGTTCAGCTCGCCGCCCAGCACCGCGTTGACCAGCGGGGCAAAGCCGTCCTCCTCGGTCGCCGCGCCAATCGCGGCGTGATCTTCGAGGCTGGCGGGCTTGGGGGCCTGCGGATCGGCATCGCAATAGAGCGCCAGCTTGGTGACTTCGGACTGCGCCAGCCGCACATCAAGCCCGGCCCCGCGCGCGATCCGTTCGGCCAGATCGCCGCCCAGCCGCAGGCCCGCCGCGTCCGCCATCCCCCGCACCGCCCCCGCGACGGAGCCGAGATCGGGCGGGTGGAACATCGCCACCATCGCATCTTTGCGCTTTTCAAGCAGTTTGGCGGTGCGCGATTTGTCGGTCGCCGATGTCGCGATCACCAGCACCGGAGCCGCCGCGCCCGCGCCTGCATCGGCGGTTTCGATCAGGATTTGCAGCGCATCA
>JAHJSJ010000062.1 GCA_018830415.1 Alphaproteobacteria bacterium
CGCACAGCTCGATGCGCTGCTCGCACAACTGCCGCTGGGCCTGGCGATGACCGACCGCGACGGGCGGTTCCTGTTCGGTAACGAAGCCTTCCTGCGATCGGTCGGGCGCGAAGGGCGCGGCTTGCCCGCGTTCCCCACCGATCTGGTGGTGCGCGAAGATAAGGCCGCGATGTCCGATGCGGTGCGCCGCCACGGGCGCGGGCCATCGACCAGCGGCGATGTTGCCGTGCGGCTGGTGGATAGCCCCGAAGAACCGGTGTCGCTCGGCCTGGCAGGCGTGCGCGGGCTGGGCGAAGCGGCGGTGCTGTCGAGCCTGGCGGATTCCTCACAGGAAAATCAGCTGCGCCGTCAGGTCGCGCAGGCCACCAAGATGCAGGCGGTCGGGCAATTGGCTGGCGGGGTCGCGCATGATTTCAACAATGTGCTGACCGCGATCATCGGCACCTGCGATCTGATGCTGCTGCGCCATATTCCGGGCGACAGTGACTATGACGATATCCAGCAGATCCGCGCCAATTCCAACCGCGCCGCCGCGCTGACCCGGCAATTGCTCGCCTTCTCGCGCCAGCAGACGCTGCGACCCGAGGTTATCCAGCTGCCCGACGTGGTGAGCGAGGTCAGCCCGCTGATCAAGCGCCTGCTGGGCGAAAAGATCACCTATTACGTCCAGCATGATCGCAATCTGGGTGCGGTGCGCGCCGATCCGCAGCAGATGGAACAGGTGATCATGAACCTGGCGGTCAACGCCCGCGATGCAATCCAGTCACGCGGTAACGGCACGGGCCGGATTTCGCTGTTCACCCGGTCATTGCAGGCCAAACAGGTGCTCCAGCTGGGTTCCGAAGTGCTCCCGCCTGCCGATTACACCGTGCTGATCGTGCAGGATACCGGCGGGGGCATTGCGCCGCATGTGCTGCCCAAATTGTTTGAACCGTTCTTCACTACCAAGGAACAGGGCAAGGGCACCGGGCTGGGCCTGTCGACCGCATACGGCATCGTCAAGCAATCGGGCGGGTTCATCTTTGCCGACAACATTACCGACAAGACAGGCCGGACAACCGGCGCGCGCTTTACCGTCTATTTCCCGGTGCACCGCGGGGAGGCTCCGAAAAAGCGCGAAGCCCAGCCGCTGGTATCCTCCGACTGGTCGGCGGGGGGCAAGCTGCTGCTGGTGGAGGATGAAGATATGGTGCGCATCGTCGCCGAACGCGCCTTGGTGCGCGCCGGCTATGATGTGACCGCATGTGCCAGCGGCGAAGAAGGGCTGGCCGCAATTGCCGCACCGGGCGCGGCGTTCGATATCGTGGTCAGCGATGTGGTGATGCCGGGGATGGACGGCCCGGCAATGGTGCGCGCAATCCGGGCGCGGCTGCCGCAAATGCCGGTGCTGTTCATGTCAGGCTATGCCGAAGAACAGCTGCGCCGCGACATCAACATCCCCGATATGCACTTCATCGCCAAACCGTTCAGCGTGGCGGCAATCGGCGACAAGGTGGGCGCGGTGCTGCGCCAGACACGCGCCGAACAGGAGGCCGCCGCCAAGCCAGCGAAGTAATTGCGGCGGCGGTTGGAAATTATTTTCCGTTCCCTACTTGTTCCGGCGGAACAAATGCGATACATCCTTGGCAAGGGCTGATCGTCGATAACTGCCGATCACCTCTAGGCAAGGTAGGGAGCGCATGCGATGGCTACGCAATTGAAGCTGGTGGAAGAGGACAAGAAAGCCGTGGACCGTCAAAAGGCGCTCGAAGCAGCCCTCGCTCAGATTGATCGGGCGTTTGGCAAGGGTTCAGCGATGAAGCTGGGCTCGAAGGAAACGATGCAGGTCGAATCGATTTCGACCGGATCGCTGGGGCTCGACATTGCGCTCGGCATCGGCGGCTTGCCGCGCGGTCGGGTGATCGAAGTGTACGGGCCGGAAAGCTCGGGCAAGACGACGCTGGCACTGCACGTCATCGCCGAAGCGCAAAAGGCTGGCGGCACGGCGGCATTTGTCGATGCCGAACACGCGCTTGATCCGGTCTACGCCAAGAAACTGGGGGTGGATATTGACGAACTGATCGTCTCGCAGCCCGATACCGGTGAACAGGCGCTTGAGATTGTCGATACGCTGGTGCGCTCCAACGCGATTGATGTGCTGGTGATCGATTCGGTCGCGGCTTTGGTGCCGCGCGCTGAAATCGAAGGCGAAATGGGCGATTCGCACGTCGGGCTTCAGGCCCGGCTGATGTCGCAATCGCTGCGCAAGCTGACCGGGTCGATCAGCCGTTCGCGCTGCATGGTGATCTTCATCAACCAGCTGCGCATGAAAATCGGGGTGATGTATGGCAACCCCGAAACCACCACCGGCGGCAATGCGCTCAAGTTTTATGCCTCGGTCCGGCTCGACATTCGCCGCACCGGGCAGATCAAGGATCGCGACGAAATCACCGGCAACGCAACCCGCGTGAAAGTGGTCAAGAACAAGGTCGCCCCGCCGTTCAAGCAGGTCGAATTCGACATCATGTACGGCGAAGGCATCTCCAAGATCGGTGAGATCATCGATCTCGGCGTGAAAGCGGGGCTGGTTGAAAAATCGGGGAGCTGGTTCTCCTATGACAGCATCCGGATTGGTCAGGGCCGCGAAAACGCGAAGACCTACCTCAAGGAGAACCCGGAAGTTTGCGACCGGTTGGAAGCTGCGATCCGCAGCCGCACCGACAAGGTTGCCGAGGAAATGATGACGGGGCCGGACGCGGACTCCGACGACTGATCCTCAAGCGGGCGATGCGGAGGTGCTGTACACTTCCAGCCCGGAAAACCGGAATGCCGGCGTGTGCTTCTCCCCAGTCGCGCGCGCCGGCTTTTCGCTGCGGCCAGGCCAGGACCGCTTTAGGAGTGGGTTAGACCCCTCTTAGACCCCCTGTAGACCCGTTCTAGACCCCCTCCAGACTCGCGATTTTCGTCGTTGTCGTGGCTCCGCTGTGACACGCCTGCAACGCTCAACGCTCCCCGATGCTGCGCTCCATTGCGTAACGCGCGCGCATTGCCTAACTGCACGGCCATGACCTCGACGAACGACATCCGCCGCTCCTTCCTCGATTATTTCGCCAAGGCCGGCCACACCGCGACGCCGTCTGCGCCTTTGGTGCCGTATAATGATCCGACGTTGATGTTCGTTAACGCCGGGATGGTGCCGTTCAAAAACGTGTTCACCGGGCTCGAAACCCCGCCATCGCCGCGCGCCGCATCCTCGCAGAAATGCGTGCGGGCCGGGGGCAAGCACAATGATCTCGACAATGTCGGCTATACCGCTCGCCACCATACCTTCTTCGAAATGCTGGGAAATTTCTCGTTCGGGGACTATTTCAAGGAAGAGGCGATCAGCCATGCCTGGACGCTGCTGACTCGTGAGTGGGGCCTGCCCAAAGACAAGCTGACCGTCACCGTCTACCACAATGATGACGATGCCCACGCACTGTGGAAACGCATCGCCGGGCTGCCCGATGACCGCATCATCCGCATCAGCACCAATGACAATTTCTGGTCGATGGGCGACACTGGCCCCTGCGGGCCGTGTTCCGAAATTTTCTACGATCACGGCGACCACATCTTTGGCGGCCCTCCCGGCAGCCCCGATGAAGACGGCGACCGCTTTGTCGAGATCTGGAACCTCGTATTTATGCAATACGAACAGCAGGTTGATGGTTCGCGCCGGGATCTGCCCAAGCCTTCGATCGATACCGGCATGGGAATCGAACGTATCGCCGCGGTCCTTCAGGGCGTGCATGACAACTACGATACCGACACCTTCAAGGCGCTGATTGCGGCGTCGGAAAACCTCACCAATGTCGCCGCAGCGGGCGAGCAGGCCGCCAGCCACCGCGTCATCGCCGACCACCTGCGTTCAACCAGTTTTCTGATGGCCGACGGGGTGCTGCCATCCAACGAAGGTCGCGGATATGTGCTGCGCCGGATCATGCGCCGCGCCATGCGTCACGCGCATCTGCTGGGCGCGTCCGAGCCGTTGATGCACCGCCTGGTGCCCGCACTGGTCGCGGAAATGGGGCAGGCCTATCCCGAACTCACCCGCGGGCAGGCGCTGATCGAGGAAGTGCTCGAGCGTGAGGAAACCCAGTTCCGCCGCACGCTCGACAAGGGGTTGAAACTGCTTGACGAAACCACCGGAGACATCGCCAGCGGCGGCGAACTTGACGGCGAAATCGCCTTCCGCCTGTATGACACATTCGGCTTCCCCTATGATCTGACCGAGGACGCCTTGCGCGCGCGGGGAATCGGGGTTGACCGCGCGGGGTTCGACACGGCGATGGCGCGCCAGAAAGCCGCCGCGCGTGCCGCATGGAAGGGCAGCGGCGATGCCGCTTCGGACGAGGTGTGGTTCGACATCGCTGAACGCGAAGGCGCAACCGAATTCACCGGCTATGCCGCAACCAGCGGCGAGGGCCGCGTGGTCGCCATCGTCAAGGGCGGCGCCGAGGTGCAGGCTGCGAGCGCGGGCGATGAGGTTGTGATCCTGACCAACCAGACCCCGTTCTACGGCGAAAGCGGCGGGCAGACCGGCGATGCTGGTGCGATGGCCAATGTTGCGGGCCTCAAGGCCATCGTCACCGATACGTCCAAGCCGCTCGGCCGGTTGCACGCGCATCAGGTGCGCATTGAGGCCGGCGGTGTGGCGGTGGGTGACACGGTCGAACTCAAGGTCGATACCGCGCGTCGTGACCGTATCCGCGCCAACCATTCGGCCACGCACCTTGTCCACGCGGCCTTGCGCAATCGGCTCGGTGGGCATGTGACGCAGAAAGGCAGCATGGTTGCCGAGGAGCGCTTGCGGTTCGATTTCTCGCATCCGGCACCGCTCACGCCCGATGACATTGCGGCGATCGAAGTCGAGGTGAACGCCGAAATCCGCGCCAACGAACAGGTTTCCACCCAGCTGATGACCCCTGA
>JAHJSJ010000063.1 GCA_018830415.1 Alphaproteobacteria bacterium
CGCGAACGACAACAAGGCCGACATGATCGGTCTGTCGGGCCTGATCACGCCCAGCCTCGACGAGATGGTGACGGTGGCCGAGGAAATGCAGCGCGCAGGCTTTACCATGCCGCTGCTGATCGGCGGGGCGACCACCAGCAAGGTGCACACCGCGCTGCGGATCGACCCGGCTTACGAAGGCCCGGTGATCCATGTGCTCGATGCGAGCCGCGCGGTGGGGGTGGCGTCCAAGCTATTGTCCGACACCCAGCGCGATGATTACGTCGCCGAGGTCGCGGACGAATATATCCACGTCCGCGATGCCCGCGCGGGCAGGTCGCAAAGCGTGCTGCTGAGCCTGGAGGAGGCGCGCGCCAATTTCTACGATGCGTTCCTGTCGGACAAGCCCGCTCCGCCCGAACAGCCGGGGGTGCATGTGTTCCCCGATTGGTCGCTGGAACACCTGCGCACCTTCATCGACTGGACGCCGTTTTTCCGCGCGTGGGAATTGCACGGCAATTATCCCGCGATCCTGACCGATGAGGTGGTGGGCGAAACCGCGACGCAATTATTCGCCGATGCCAATGCGATGCTTGACCGTATCATCACGGAAAAATGGCTGACCGCGCGCGGCGTTGCGGGGTTGTGGCCCTGCGCGCGCGACGGGGATGATGTGACGATCCACCTCGCCGAACAGGAACAGCACGTGCGCCTGCCGTTCCTGCGGCAACAGGTGAAGAAAAGCCGTGACCGGGCGAATATGTGCCTTGCCGATTTCATCGACCCCAATGGCGACTGGATCGGCGGCTTTGCCGTCGGCATTCACGGGATCGAGCCGCACAGCGCACGGTTTCAGGCGGACAAGGATGATTATTCCGACATCCTGCTCAAAGCGCTGGCGGATCGTTTTGCCGAGGCCTTTGCGGAAGGCCTGCACCAGCATGTTCGCACCACTTTGTGGGGCTATGCGCCGGGCGAACAGCTCGACAATGCGGCGTTGATCAAGGAACAATATCGCGGCATCCGCCCCGCGCCGGGCTATCCCGCCTGCCCCGATCACTCATTGAAACCGATCCTGTTCGATCTGCTCGATGCGCCGGCGAACGCTGGGCTGACCCTGACCGAAAGCTTTGCCATGTGGCCGACAGCGGCGGTATCGGGCTTCTATTTCGGGCACCCGGAATCGCAGTATTTCGGGGTGGCGCGGGTGGGTCGCGATCAGGTGGAAGATTACGCCGCGCGGCGCGGGGTTGATCTGGCGGTGGTCGAACGCTGGCTGCGCCCGAATCTCGATTGATCAGGCTTACGCCGCCGCGCGCAGCCGCTCCCCCAGCCTTTTCAGCAAGGGCGTTGCCAGCGGGGTGGTCAGCATCGTGCTTGCCACCGCCATCAGCAACAGCGCGGTAAAGGTGGTCGCGGTGATAATCGCCTTGTCGAGCAGGATGTTGGCGAAGATGATCATGATCAGCGCCTTGGTTTGCAGCAGCCAGCCGATCAGGCTCGCCTCCGCGCGGCTCCAGCCGAGCAGCCGTCCGGCAATGTGCACGCCCGCCAGTTTGCCGCCCACCGCCGCTACTAGCAGCAGCGCCGCCGCGCCAAATACCGCCAGCCCGCCGCCCTGCCATTCGGTGCGCAGCCCGGTCGAAAGGAAGAACACCGGCATCACCGTCAACAGCACCACGTTGCGGAACCGGTCCATCGCTTCGTGCCCGAACCACTTGGCATCGAGCACCACGCCCGCCAGAAACGCGCCGACCATGAAGTGCAGCCCCGACCAATCGCCGGCCAGCCCGCATAATGCCAGCCAGATCAGGCCCACCGGCCAGCGGTCGCTTTCGGACAATCGCGCCATCACCCGGCGCACTGCCCACGCCGCCACCGCAAAGCCGACGAGGAACAGCGCCTGCCGCCCGATCCGTTCCCAATCGAGCAGGATGATCGCCAGCACAGCCCAGATCGCGATGTCATCAAGGCTGGCATAGCGCAGGATCCGCTGGCCGATGCTCTCGCGCAGGATGCCCAGTTTTTCCATCAGCAGCACAAGAATCGGCAGGGCTGTCACCGCGCAGGCCATGCCCACCCCCAGCAGCACTTGCCAATAATGCCCATCGGCCCCGCGCCATCCGGGAAATTGCAGGATGATCGCCGCAGCGATGGTGCCCGCGATCAGCGGCATTCCCAGCGCCAGCCCTGCCGTCAGCCCGGTTTCGCGCCGATGTTTCCACGCCTGCGACAGATCGAGTTCGATCCCCGCGATCCACACGAACAACATCACCGCCCACCACGCGACGCCATTCAGCGCGGTGATCACATCGGGCCGGAACACGAAAGCATAGTAATCGGGAAACGCCGCGCCGAGCACGCCGGGGCCGAGCAGGATGCCGCCGACAATCTGCACCACCACCAGCGGTGCCCAGTAATCAATGCGCAATATCCGCCATACCAGCCACGGCACGGCGAAAATGATGGCAAGCGCGATCAGATAGATTTCGGTGAGGTTCATGGGCTTGCGTCTTTAGTCGGCGGCTTACCCGCAGGCAAATGCGATTGTCGCGGGGCAAACCGGCGATCACCCGATTGACGCGATGCAGCAATTCGCCCAAGCGCAAGGGGTCATCCGCATGGGGAGCGATTCTTGTGCGGGCGGACGAGCGGGAGAGCCCGTTGCCCCGGTCAAACGGGGCGCGGCGCCGAAGGAGCAACCGCCCCGGAAACTCTCAGGCCAATGGACCGCTCGGCTGCGTGACACTCTGGAAAGCGCCCCGGATGAATATCCGTGGCCACCGAAGGGGTAAGCCTTGCGCGCGTTTGCGCAGGGTCAGTCTCTCAGGTCACCCGACAGAGGGGGCAGGATCGTGGCGGTGTCGACAGGCCCGTCGGACTGCCGTATTCTGCCGGGAAGACCTCAAGTGACCGACCACGATACCCCAGAAGATTTTGACGAACATCTCGAAGACCTGCCGCTCGATCCGCTGCCGCTGGATGCGTGGCATCGGGCGCGGGGCGCGCGCATGGTGCCGTTTGCGGGCTATGACATGCCCATTCAGTATGAAGGTATCGTCGCCGAACATAACTGGACGCGCGAGAATGCGGGCCTGTTCGATGTCAGCCATATGGGCCAACTGCTGTTGTCCGGCCCCGGACTGGATGCGGCGGTCGAAGCGGTGCTGCCGATCGACCTTTCGACGCTGAAACTCGGACAGCAACGCTATTCGCTGCTGCTGGATGAGGATGGCGGGGTGCTCGATGATCTGATGGTCTCGCGCTGGCCCGATGCGCTTTATCTGGTGGTCAACGGCGCGACCAAGTGGGACGATATCGGCACATTGCGTGAGGCGCTGCCCGATGACATCACCCTGAACCATCTGGATGAACACGCGCTGCTGGCCCTGCAGGGACCAAAGGCTGCGGATGCGCTGGCGCGCCATACCGCGGGCGAATATCCGCTGTCGGCGCTCACTTTCATGCGGTTTGGCCGCTTCACCATCGCGGGCCATGATGTGACCATCGCGCGAGCGGGCTACACGGGGGAGGACGGGTTCGAAATCTCGCTCCCCGCCGCCGCTGCCGAGGATATCGCGACGCTGCTCTGCGCCGAGCCCGAAGTGCAACCGATCGGCCTTGGCGCGCGCGATTCGCTGCGGCTGGAGGCGGGCTTGCCGCTTTACGGGCACGATATGTCACCTGAAACATCTCCCATCGAAGCGGGCCTGATTTTCGGCATCAACAAGCGCCGCCGCAGCGAAGGCGGCTTCCCCGGCGCTGACCGGATCATCCGCGACATCGCTGAAGGCACTACCCGCAAGTGGGTGGGCCTGAAGATCGAGGGTCGCCTGCCCGCGCGCGAAGGGGCCGAAGTTTTCTCAGGCACAGACCGGGTCGGCACCGTAACCAGCGGCGGATTTTCGCCCACGCTGGGCGCCCCCATCGCTATGGCCTACATCGCCAGCAGCCACACCGCGCCCGGCACCGCGCTGGAAGTTGACGTGCGCGGCAAACGTCTTTCCGCCACCGTTTCACCGACACCCTTTGTCCCCCACCGCTATTTCCGAGGGAGCTGAACCATGACGCGTTACTTTACCGATGAACATGAATGGATCGACGTTGAAGATGGCATCGCCACCGTCGGCATCACCGAATATGCGCAAGGGCAATTGGGCGACATCGTGTTTGTCGAACTGCCCGAAACCGGCGCGCTGATCGAACAGGGCAAGGATGCCGCCGTGGTCGAAAGCGTCAAGGCGGCGAGCGATGTCTATGCCCCGATCACCGGTGAGATCACCGAAGTGAACCCGGCGCTGGAAGATGATCCCGCGCTGGTCAATTCCGCGCCCGAAGATGACGGCTGGTTCTTCAAGATGACCATCGCTGACGAAGGCGAACTGGACGGGCTGATGGATGAAGACGGCTACCAGGCGTTCATCGAGGCGTTGTGACCTGGTGCGCATCCCCGCGAAGGCGGGGGCCTCAGGCTGGCTGGCACTTTATCTGAACGAGGTCCCCGCATTCGCGGGGACGCGCAATGGGAATTTGAAAATGCGCTATCTTCCCCTCACCGATACTGACCGAACGGCGATGCTCGCCAAAATCGGCGCGGCCAGCGTTGATGATCTGTTCGTCGACGTGCCTGCGGTCGCGCGGCTGGACGGCCCGATCAGCGATCTGCCGATGCACGCCAGCGAAATGGCGGTGGAACGCCATATGCAGAAACTGGCGGCGAAGAATATGGTGGCGGGCGAGGTGCCGTTCTTCCTGGGGGCGGGCGCATACCGGCATCATGTCCCCGCCAGCGTCGATGCGATCATCCAGCGCGGCGAGTTCCTGACCGCCTACACCCCCTATCAGCCTGAAATCGCGCAAGGCACCTTGCAGATGCTGTTCGAGTTCCAGACGCAGGTCGCGCGGCTCTATGGCTGCGTGGTGGCCAACGCCTCGATGTATGATGGATCAACCGCGTGCTGGGAAGCGGTGGCGATGGCGACCCGCGTGACCCGCCGCAGCCGCGCGGTGCTTTCGGGCGCGCTGCATCCGCATTACGCCGGGGTGGTCAGGACGATGGCGAAGTTCACCGGCGACACCATTGCCGATGCGCTACCCGCGATTCAACCCGAACCCGACCTCGAAGGCCTGATCGCCCGGATCGACGACGACACCGCCTGCGTGGTGGTGCAATATCCCGATATCCTCGGTCGGATCAGCGATCTTGCCCCGGTGGCCGAGGCCGCGCACGCCAGGGGCGCGCTGCTGGTGGTGGTGAACACCGAACCCGTCGCGCTGGGCGCGTGCAAATCGCCGGGCGAAATGGGCGCGGATATCGTTGTGGGCGAGGGGCAGTCGCTCGGCGTCGGGCTGCAATTCGGCGGGCCGTATCTCGGCCTGTTCGCAGTGCGCGATCCCAAGCACGTGCGCCAGATGCCGGGGCGGCTGTGCGGAGAGACGCAGGACGCCGAGGGCAAGCGCGGCTTTGTGCTGACGCTGTCCACCCGTGAACAGCATATCCGCCGCGAAAAGGCGACCAGCAATATCTGCACCAATTCGGGCCTGTGCGCGCTGGCATTCAGCGTCCACATGACCTTGCTGGGGGAGGCAGGCCTGCGCCAGCTGGCGGCGGAAAACCACCGGCTGGCCTGCCTTGCCGCAGACCGGCTGGCACGGGTGCCGGGGGTGCGCGTGCTCAACAGCGCCTTCTTCAACGAATTCACGCTGATTCTCGAAGGCAAGCCCGCGCGCGAAATCGTCCGCGACCTGGCGGATCGCAGCGTGCTTGGCGGGGTATCGCTGGGGCGGCTTTATGGCGGGATCGCGGCGCTGGAACACGCGCTGCTGGTCGCCGTGACCGAGACCACCACCGAGGAGGATATCGAGCGGCTGGCCTGCGAACTCGAGGAGGCTATCAAGTGAGCGATTTTTCTCCCGCTCGCCCTGAACTTGTCGAAGGGCCGCTTTTCTCTTTTCAACGGCCTGCGCTCGAAGAAGGACAGTGCTTCGACAGGCTCAGCACGAGCGGAGTTGAACTATGAACGCCCCCAACCAATCTGGCTGGAAGCCCGCTATGATCGCCTCCAAAGACGGGATGCACAACGGCCCGGCCACCACCACCGGCAACCGTGCGTTGATGCTCGAAGAACCGCTATTGTTCGAAATCGGCCGCGCGGATGTGACCGGGGTTGATCTGCCTGCGGTTGATGCTGCCGGTCCCACCCGCCTCGCTGGTCTGACACGGCCTGAACCCATCGGACTCGTCGGCCTGACCGAGCCGGAAACCGTGCGTCACTATACCCGGTTGAGCCGCCAGAATTACGGCATCGATCTGGGCTTCTTCCCGCTCGGTTCGTGCACCATGAAGCACAATCCGCGCCTCAACGAAAAAGTCGCGCGGTTGCCGGGCTTTGCCGATGTTCACCCGCTGGCCCCGCAATCCACCGTGCAGGGCGCGCTGGAAGTCATCAGCCAGCTGGGCGAATGGCTGTGCAGGCTGACCGGGATGCCCGCTGTCGCGATGAGCCCCAAGGCCGGCGCGCATGGCGAACTGTGCGGGATCCTAGCCATCCGCGCGGCGCACGAAGCGCGCGGTGATGCGCGTGAAGTGGTGCTGGTGCCCGAAAGCGCCCACGGCACCAACCCCGCCACCGCTGCCTTTGCCAATTACCGGGTCGAGGATATCCCCGCGACGCCCGAAGGCCGGGTTGATGTCGCGGCGCTGAAGGCGCGGCTCGGGCCGGATGTTGCGGCGGTGATGATCACCAACCCCAATACCTGCGGGTTGTTCGAAAAAGACTTCCGCGAAATCGCCGATGCCGTCCACGCGGCGGGCGGATACGTCTATTGCGACGGCGCGAATTTCAACGCCATCGTCGGCAAGGTGCGCCCCGGCGACCTTGGCGTTGATGCGATGCATATCAACCTGCACAAGACCTTCTCCACCCCGCACGGCGGCGGCGGGCCGGGGTCGGGGCCGGTGGTCTTGTCCGAAGCGCTCGCGCCCTTCGCGCCGCTGCCATTCGTGCGCAAGCAGGCCGATGGCACGTTCTACCTCGTCGAGGAAGAACACCGTGAAGAACGCGGGCCGAGCTTTGGCCGGATGACCGCGTTTCACGGGCAGATGGGGATGTTCACCCGCGCACTCACCTATATGCTCAGTCACGGCGCGGACGGGCTGAAACAGGTGGCCGAGGACGCGGTGCTCAACGCCAATTACATCCTTCGGTCGATGGAAGACATCCTCCACGCGCCCTTCGCCGCCAGCGGCCCGTGCATGCATGAGGCGCTGTTTGGCGACAAGGATTTCACCGGCGGTCTCTCCACGCTCGATGTGGCCAAAGGCCTGATCGATGAAGGTTATCACCCGATGACGGTCTATTTCCCGCTGGTGGTGCACGGCGCGATGCTGGTCGAACCGACCGAGACCGAAAGCAAGGCCGCGATCGACCAGTTCATCACCGCCTTCCGCGCCGTGGTGGAACGTGCGCTGGCAGGGGATGAAGCATTGAAGCAGGCGCCTTACTATGCGCCCCGGCGCAGGCTCGATGAAACCGCGGCGGCGCGCAAGCCCAGGCTGGCGTTCGAGGGGTAGAAATTACCTTGCAGGGGGGAGCGGCGGCGGCGCTGCTTCCTGCGCTTCCTGCGCGCCCACCAGCCGGAACTGCTTGAGGTTCATGATCGCCACGAAGAACCCGATCACGGCAAGCGCGCTCGACCCCAGCACGGTGAAGGCGGCACCTTTGAGACCGTTCCAGCCCATCGCCACATCGAGCAGCGCCAGCGCCAGCACGGTGGGGATTGCACGCACAAGGAAGGCGGTTCC
>JAHJSJ010000064.1 GCA_018830415.1 Alphaproteobacteria bacterium
ACTGGAATGGGTCGATTGGTTCAACCATCGGCGTTTGCTGGAGCCAATCGGCAACATCCCGCCCGCCGAAGCCGAACAACAATACTACGCCATGCTGGACGATACCGCCATGGCAGCATAACTTAAACCAAATAGCCTCCGACAATCCCGGGGCGGTTCAGTCTTTACCGCCCCGTGCGCGTTGGTCGCGGTCAGCAGCACCGGGGTCGCCGCACTGCGTCAGGCGTTTCATGCCCATGCGCTGAACGCGGTGGTGCCCGCACAAACCGTAGCCCGGCCGCGCAAGGTGCACCTCAACAGCTGGGAGGCACTGGCGTTCGACCAAAGCCTGCCGAAGTTGAAGGCGCTCGCAGACAACGCGGCCGCCTTGGGGGTCGAACGCTTCGTGCTCGACGATGGTTGGTTTGCCGGACGGCGTGACGATACCACCAGTCTTGGTGATTGGGTCGCTGATGCCGGGATATTTCCCGATGGGCTTGGGCCGTTGATCAGCCATGTCCACACCCTCGGTATGGATTTTGGCCTGTGGGTCGAACCTGAAATGATCAGCCCGGACAGTGATTTATATCGCGCCCATCCCGACTGGTGCCTGCATCTGCCCGGCCACCCGCGCGCAACCCAGCGCGGGCAGCTTGTGCTCGATCTCACCCTGTCGCCGGTGACCGATCACCTGTTCGCGCAATTGAGCAGGCTGTTGAAGGATCACGCCATCGCCTATCTCAAATGGGATCACAATCGCGACCTGTTCCCGCTTGCGGGCAAGGGCCATGCCCAGGTCATCGCGCTTTATAACCTGCTGGACCGGCTGCGCACCGCGCATCCCGAAGTCGAGATCGAAACCTGTGCGAGCGGCGGGGCAAGGGTGGATTTCGAGATACTGCGCCGCTGCAGCCGTTTTTGGGCGAGCGACAATAATGATCCGGTCGAACGGCTGCGGATCAATGCCGGCTGGTTTGATTTTCTGCCTTTGCGCATTGCCGGAAACCATGTCGGCCCCAGTCCCAACCCGATTACTGGCAGGCAGGTGTCGATGGATTTCCGCGCCAAGGTGGCGATGTTCGGCCACATGGGGGTGGAGGCTGACCCCGGAGCGATGTCGGCGGCGGACCGGGACTGTCTGACCGCGCACATCGCGGTTTACAAGCAGTGGCGCGACGTTCTGCATCAGGGGCAATTGTGGCAACTCGCGCCGTCCGGCAGCGGCGTCCATGCCATGCTAGCGATGCAGCAGGGCAGGGGCCTGGCGTTGATTGCCCAGACACGTCAGGCAGACACCTATGACATGCCGCCAATCCGTTTTTGCGGGCTGGATGATGATGCGCTGTACCGGGTGGCGCTGGTCGCGCCATGGCGCAAACGGGTGCTGGCGGCATTGTCGGATCCCGACCTTTACACCAATGGCTTTACTCTGTCCGGAAGAGCGCTGCGGCAGGCGGGTATCAGCCTGCTGTTGCAATATCCGGAGACTGCATGGCTGGTATCGCTCGAACGCAGCGCAGACGGCTGAGCACAGGTTCGCACTTGAAACGGCTTTGCGCAGTCGAGCCTGTGTCTGCCGTCGCTGCGCTCTGCGACGCCATCCAACGCTCCCATCAACCTTTTTGCAAGCTTCCTGGGCTAATCAGGCCTCATGAGCGCGACGCTGACGACATTTCTGGGCATGTTCATGAAGCTTGGCGTGGTAGCGCTGATCGTCAACGAGGTGCGCGGCGTTGTGCTAGCCTTGCCGGTGCTCTATGCCATGTATCAGTCGGGCGGATCGCTGATGGCGATCTGGCTTGGTCTATGCTCTCTGGCGGGCATTGCGTTGTCAGTGGTGGTGCCGATCTTCGCGGCGAAAAAGCTTGAGCGATTTGCTCATGCCAGGCTCGCCGTTGAGGCTGCGCGCTAACCCGCCCGCAGTTCTTTGGCTAGCAGTTCAAAATCACCCTCACGCGGGCTGTTTTTGCGCCACACCAGCACGATTTCGCGCTTGGCGGTGGGGCTGTCCACGGGCCGCGCGACCACTTGCGTGCCGTTCAGGATGCCCGCCGTCAGCGCCATTTCTGGCAGCATCGTCACGCCCAGATCATTGTCGACCAGTTGCACCAGCGTGTGCAGGCTGGTGCCGATCATCGCCGCGCTGGCGCGCAATTCGCTGCGTGAGCAGGCGGCGAGCGCGTGATCGCGCAGACAATGGCCATCCTCCAGCAACATCAGCCGTCCCTGATCGATCATTTCGGGTTTTACGCTTGCTGGGGGATCGCGTGGGTCGTCTTTGGGGAAGGCGATGAACAGCCGGTCATCGGCAATATGTGCGCACGCCGCATCGCCAATATCAAACGGCAACGCCAGCAACACGCAATCGACCCGCCCATGATGAAGCGATTCAAGCGCATCGTGGCTGGTTTCCTCGCGCAGCAACAGTTTCAATTCGGGCCGTTCGCGGCGAAGGCGCGGCAGCACACGCGGCAGCATGAACGGAGCGATGGTGGGGATCACGCTCATGCGCAATTCGCCCACCAGCGGCTTGCCCGATGCCTGCACCAGGTCTGACAATTCCTCCGCCTCACGCAGCAGGCGATTGGCCTTGGCCACCACCTGTTCGCCCAGCGCAGTAAACCGCACCACCCGGCGCGAACGTTCAACCAGCGTCACGCCGAGCAGCGATTCCAGTTCACGAATGCCTGCCGATAGCGTGGATTGCGATACGAAACTCGCCTCTGCCGCTTTGCCGAAATGGCCATGTTCATGCAGCGCGACGAGGTATTGCAACTGCTTGATGGTGGGGAGGTAGGTGCTCACTCCGCCGCCAGCGTATCGGGCGCGTCTGCCACGGCCACCACCACATCATCAATATGGGTCATCTTGAGCTTGCCGCGCTCGACCGCGAAGGCGAGCTTGCCTTCGACCAGATCGAGCGCATCCTTGCCGAATACCTCGAACCGCCAGCCTTGCAGCACCGGCAGATCGCGCACCCCGGCGGCGAGCGATTCCATCTCATCGGCGCGGGTCAGCAGGCGCGGGGCGACGTCGATTTCGCGCGCGCGGATTTTCAGCAGCAGTTTGAGCAGATCGGCCACCAGCGCGCCTTCCTTGCCCAGCGGCGCGCCGTGATTGATCTTTTCGGGCATTTCATGCTTGGGCAGCGGCTCGGCCTCAGCCAGCACCTTCATCAACCGCTTGCCGATGTCATTGTCTTTCCATGCCGGTGACAGCCCGCGCACCTTGGCCAGATCGCCCTGCGATTTGGGCGGGTGCCCGGCGATATCGGCCAGCGTTTCATCGCGCATGATCCGCCCGCGCGGGATATTTTTATGCTGCGCTTCGGCCTCACGCCATCCGGCCAGCGCCTTCATCCGTCCCAGCACTTGCGGATTACGGCCCGCCTGGCGGATGCGTTTCCATGCGACCGCGGGATCGGTGATGTAATTGGACGGATCGGCCAGTTTTTCCATCTCGGCATTCAGCCACAACCCGCGCCCGGTCTTGATCAGTTTTTTCAGGATGCGCGGAAAGATGGTGGCAAGGTGGGTGACATCGCCGATCGCATATTCGATCTGCCGTTCGGTCAACGGGCGGCGGCTCCAATCGGTGAAGCGCGCGCCCTTGTCGATGGTCAGTCCCATCCATGTTTCGACCAGATTGGCATAACCGATCTGTTCCGACTGGCTGATCGCCATCATCGCGATTTGCGTGTCGAAAATCGGGTGCGGGGTCTTTCCGGTCAGGTTGACGATGATTTCAACGTCCTGCCCGCCCGCGTGAAACACTTTCAGCACGTCTTCATTGTCGCACATCAGATCGAGCAGGGGTTTCAGATCAATCCCCGGTGCCATCGGATCGACCGCGGCGGCTTCTTCGGTATTGCCGATCTGCACCAGGCACAGTTCAGGCCAATAGGTGTTTTCGCGCATGAATTCGGTGTCGACCGCGACAAATTCGGATTTGGC
>JAHJSJ010000065.1 GCA_018830415.1 Alphaproteobacteria bacterium
CGAAATCTTCGCCGCCAAGGAAGGTATCGCCGTTGGTCGATTTCACTTCAAACACGCCGTCTCCGATTTCGAGGATCGAGATATCGAAGGTGCCGCCGCCAAGGTCATAGACGGCGATGGTCTTGCCTTCGTCCTTGTCCATCCCATAGGCGAGCGCGGCTGCGGTCGGTTCGTTGATGATGCGCAGCACTTCAAGGCCCGCAATCTGCCCGGCATCCTTGGTCGCCTGACGCTGGGCATCGTTGAAATAGGCGGGAACGGTAATCACCGCCTGCGTCACGGCTTCGCCAAGATAGCTTTCGGCGGTTTCCTTCATCTTTTGCAGGATGAAAGCGGAAATCTGCGACGGGCTGTAATCTTCACCACCCGCGTTCACCCAGGCATCGCCATTCTTGCCCTTGGTGATGGTATAGGGGACGAGTTCCATGTCTTTCTTGGTCAGTGGGTCTTCGAACCGGCGACCGATCAGACGCTTGATCGCGAACAGGGTGTTGTCGGGGTTGGTCACCGCCTGACGCTTGGCCGGCTGCCCGATCAGGCGCTGGCCATCCTTGGTGAAGGCGACGATTGACGGCGTGGTGCGCGCGCCTTCCGAATTTTCAACCACCTTTGGCTTGCCGCCATCCATGACCGCAACGCAGGAATTGGTGGTGCCGAGGTCGATACCGATTACTTTACCCATGTTTACCCCATCCATCTGGACAATTGTTGGACACCGCGCCGATGCGCTTCCCCAGTATGGGCAAAGCACGTTGGCGGCTCGATTGTGAGCGCGATATAGGTGCGGTTTCGCTTGGCACAAGAGACAGGCGGCCCTAGTTTTGCGGCCAATCCACAAGGGAGACAGTTGAAGTGACAATGATGAACCGCGCCGCCTGCAATGCATTTGCGGCGTTTTGCCTGCTGGGGTTGGCCGCCTGCAATCAAGGCGAGACGGGCGCGCCCACAGACTCCGCGTCCCCGGTTCTGGTCAAAGGCCTATCAATCACCAACCCCCGGCTGGTGCTGGCCCCGGTCAAAGGCAATCCGGCAGCGGTCTATTTCGATCTTTCCTACGCGGGCGCAGACGGCCTAACCCTCAACACCGTAACGGTTGAAGGCGCGGGAATGTCGATGATTCACCAGACCGCCGAAAAAGATGGCGCAATGACGATGACGGAAGCCGGGCCGATTGCTTTGACCACTGGTGCGCCGGTCAGCTTAGCGCCGGGCGGACTGCATGTGATGGCGATGCAGCCTTCGGATGCGTGGCAGCCGGGCGGCACCGTCAATGTCACACTCTCCCTGTCGGATGGCACGACGCAGAGCTTTGCCGCAGACGTGCGCGCCGCCGGGGAAGAACGCTGAACGCTTTGGATGCCACTCTGCATATCTGCCCGGTGGGCGGGGAGCGTTCGCTGTCGCCGGGCGAGGTTGTGCTGGCCCGCAGTGTTTTTGGCGATGCGATTGACTACGCACAGGTGCGGATCAAGCGGCGCAAGTTCTTTCCGTTCCACCCGCGCAAAGTCACAATGGCCCCGCGCGGCCACCTGCATTTTCACCCGGCCGCGCACCATTACTGCGATGATTTCGCCGCCGCGTCGCTAAGCCTGCAAGCGCATTTCATTCACGAAATGGTGCACGTGTGGCAGACCCAAACGCGCGGCGAATGGTATCTGGTGCTACGCCGCCACCCGTGGTGCCGTTATGACTATGCGATCAAGCCGGGCTGGCGGCTGACCCAATACGGGATTGAACAGCAGGCCGAAATCGTCCGCCACGCGTTTTTGTTGCGACAGGGGGCGAGCGTGAAGGGTGCGCCCCCGCTGACGATTTACGAGGCGATTCTGCCCTTCAATCCCTGACACAGACGTCCTATTCCGCCGCCTTTGCCACCGCCACCATTGCGGCGCGCAGCAGGCGGTCTTTGATCATCCAGCCCGCCTGCATTTCCGATACAACGGTGCCAGGTTCGTGATCGGCGCTTGGCACCTCCAGCATCGCCTGATGCTGGTTCGGGTCGAGCGGCAGGCCGACAGCCGCAATGCGGGTGATACCGTGGCTGGCGAATACTTTTTCCAGCTC
>JAHJSJ010000066.1 GCA_018830415.1 Alphaproteobacteria bacterium
AGCCGGATCGATTGCGGGGTCACTTCGACCATTTCATCATTGTCGATATAGGCGACCGACTGTTCGAGCGTCATCCGGCGCGGCGGGGTCAGCCGGATCGCATCGTCCTTGCCGCTGGAACGGACGTTGGAAAGCTGTTTGGCGCGCATCGGGTTGACTTCAAGATCGTCGGGCTTGGCGTTCTCGCCGATCACCATCCCGGCGTAGACCTTCATCTGCGGGGCGACGAACAATTCGCCGCGTTCTTCGAGCATGTTGAGCGCATAGGCATTGGCTTCGCCATCGCCGTTTGAAATCAGCACGCCGTTCTGGCGCCCTTCGATCTGGCCTTTGTAGGGGCCGTATTTTTCGAACAAGCGGTTCATGATTCCGGTGCCGCGCGTGTCGGACAGGAATTCGCCGTGATAGCCGATCAGCCCGCGCGACGGGGCGGAAAAGGTGATGCGGGTCTTGCCCACGCCCGATGGGCGCATTTCGGCAAGGTCGGCCTTGCGGCGCTGCATCTTTTCCACGACCGTGCCCGAATGTTCGTCATCCACGTCGATGACCACGGTTTCGTATGGCTCCATGCGCTTGCCATCTTCCTCGCGGAACAGCACGCGCGGGCGGCTGATGCCGAGTTCGAACCCTTCGCGGCGCATCGTTTCGATCAGCACGCCAAGCTGCAATTCACCGCGCCCGGCGACTTCGAAGGCGTCCTTGTCCTCGGATTCGGTGACGCGGATGGCGACGTTGGTTTCGGCCTCGCGCAGCAACCGGTCGCGGATGATGCGGCTGGTCACCTTGGTGCCTTCGCGCCCCGCCATCGGGCTGTCATTGACCGAAAAACGCATCGCCAGCGTCGGCGGATCAATCGGCTGGGCAGCGATCGGTTCGGACACCGAAGGGTCGCAGATGGTGTTGGCAACGGTGGCCTTCTCCAGGCCCGCCAGAGCAATGATGTCGCCCGCCTGTGCGGTTTCCACCGGCACGCGTTCCAGCCCGTCAAAGCTCATCAGCTTGGTCGCGCGGCCCACTTCGATCACCTTGCCGTCCATGTCGATGGCGTGGATCGGATCATTGACCTTGATCGTGCCCGACTGCACCCGCCCGGTAATCACGCGGCCCATGAAGTTGTCACGATCAAGCAGCGTGGCAAGGAAGCTGAACTTCGCGTTCGGGTCGAGGCCAGGGGCGGGGACGTGTTCGATGATCTTTTCGAACAACGGGGCCAGGCTGCCTTCGCGCCGTTCCTGATCTTCGCTGGCATAGCCATCGCGGCCCGATGCATAAAGCACCGGGAATTCGAGCTGATCGTCGGCAGCATCAAGGCTGACGAAAAGATCGAACACTTCGTCCAGCACTTCCTGTGGGCGGCCATCGGGACGGTCGATCTTGTTGACGACGACAATCGGACGCAGGCCCAGCGCCAGTGCCTTGCCGGTCACGAACTTGGTCTGCGGCATCGCGCCTTCGGCACTGTCAACCAGCAGGATCACGCCGTCGACCATGCTGAGGATGCGTTCCACCTCGGCGCCGAAATCGGCGTGGCCGGGGGTGTCGACGATGTTGATGCGCGTGGTGGTGCCATCCGCGCCATGCCATTCGACGCTGGTGCACTTGGCCAGAATCGTGATCCCGCGTTCCTTTTCCAGATCGCCCGAATCCATTGCGCGTTCTTCGACCCGCTGATTTTCGCGGAAGGTGCCCGATTGGCGGAACAACTGGTCGACCAACGTGGTCTTTCCGTGGTCAACGTGGGCGATAATCGCGATATTTCTCAGGGCAGACGACATTCGGGAAACTTCCGGTAAAAAAGCCGGTCGCGGGGCGTCCGGTGCATGAAATACGGGCAGCGCGCGCCGGGCACGATGCGTTAGGCGGTGTTTGTGGCGAGTTAGCGACAGACCTTGACGCTACGGCATGGGCCGCAGACGCGCCGGAGTGCTGCGATGCAACATTGCCGCGCCGCCTAGCGCAAGCGCGCGCGCGGGGCAAGCGCAGGGCTTTACGAAGCGATGGGCGGTGGGCGTGGCAGTGTGACTCTTGCGCAACATTCTGCCGTTTTGCCTTGGAAAAGCGTGGTTCTGCGGCTTGTCGCTGGCGCAACACTCGCTTATCACCGCCGCTGCACGACCACGGGAGAGAACGCATCTTGAGATGCGGGCCCTAACCGGCGCCGGGGTCGCGGGATTTAGGAGAGGAGCTTCCATGCGTTTGACCACCACCGGCTTTGCCGGATCATACCGACTCACCTTGCTTGCCGGTGCGGCAGTGTTTGCGCTTGGCAATCCGGTTGCGGCTTTCGCGCAGGATCAGGCACCTGAAGTTGACGCGCCCGAAAACAGCAACGTCATCATCGTCACCGCGTCCAAGCGCGAACAGACGCTGCAGGAAACGCCGATCTCGGTTTCGGTGACCAGCGGCGAAACGCTTGAACAGGCGCAGATCCGCGACGTGCTCGACCTGCAGACCGTCGCCCCGTCGCTGCGGGTGAGCCAGTTGCAGAGCTCGTCGTCCACCACCTTCATCATCCGCGGCTTCGGCAACGGCGATAACAACTTCGGCATCGAACCTTCGGTCGGCGTGTTCATCGACGGCGTGTTCCGTTCGCGCTCTGCTGCGGCTCTGTCCGATCTCAACATGGTTCAGCGCATCGAAGTGCTGAACGGCCCGCAATCGACATTGTTCGGCAAGAACGCCAGCGCGGGCGTGATTTCGGTCATCACCAAGGAACCGCAATACGAATTCGGCGGTCAGGTCGAGGCGAGCTACGGCAATCTGGATGCGGTCGTGCTCAAGGGCGAAATCACCGGCCCGATCACCGAAAACATCGCGTTTTCACTGGATGGCAGCTACAACCGGCGTGATGGCTACGCCCGGATCGTCAACCTCAACGAAGACATCTCGGACCGCGATCGCTGGTCTGCCCGCGGTCAGTTGCTGATCGAACCGACCCCCGATCTCAAGATCCGCGCGATTGCCGATTACAGCAAGATTGACGAAGTGTGCTGCCAGGTCAGCACACAGGTGGCCGGGCCAACTGCGGGCGCAATTTTCGCGGTTGGCGGGCAGCTGGATACTGATTTCTTCAGTTTCAACACTTTCCTCAATCAGGTGCCGATCAACAAGGTCGAAAATTACGGCGGTTCGGTTCAGGTTGACTGGAACGTTGGCGCGCTGTCAGTGACATCGATCACCTCCTATCGTGAACTCACCAACTTTCAGGATCAGGACGTCGATTTCACCAGCGCCGATGTGGTGAACGAAGTCCGCGATCAGTCGGTTGAAACCTTCACCCAGGAACTGCGCATCGCGTCGGATTTCGACGGGCCGCTCAACTTCCTGCTTGGCGGGTTCTATTTTGACGAATCGATCACGCAAGACAGCCGCCTGACCACTGGCGCAGTGGCGCGTCCGTTCTTTGATCTGCTGGCAGGCGGCGGCACGCCCGGCACCTTGAGCTTTGTCGAAGGCGCACTCGGCCTTCCGCAAGGATCGATCTTCTCTCCCGGGCCGCTGACCGCCGAGCAGTTTTCGATGGATAACGAATCGTGGTCGGTATTCGGCACCGTGGATTTTGAACCGTTTGACGGCCTCGTATTCACCGCCGGGTTCAACTACACCGACGACAAGAAGAATTTCGCGCTGGCGCAGCAATCCTTCGATGAATTGTCGAACATCAATCTGGTCGATGCCTTCATCGTTGGCGGCATTGCCCAGGCGACCATGACCCCGCCGAGCCAGATCGGCCCGGCGCAGATCGCGGCGTTCCAGCAGGCCAACCCGGCTGTGTTCGCGGGCATTGCGGGCGCTGCAATCGATCCGTTGCAAAACCCGCTACTCGGTCTTGCGCCGTTGCAGTTCCAGCCGCCGTTCCTCGCGCTGCCCAACGCGGTTGAGCCGGGCCGCACCGATGATGACGAACTGACCTACTTGGGACGGGCCGCATATCAGGTGTCGAACAACGTCAATGTCTACGGCAGCTATTCGACCGGGTTCAAGGCCAGCTCGGTGAACCTGTCGCGTGATAGCCGTCCGGCGTTTGGTGACTTCATTCCGGGGCCGGGGGGCTCGACCATCCTTGCGCCGTCATCGCCGATCCGCGACGCGGGGCTGGCGGTGGCCAACCTCACCACCGGTTCGCGCTTTGCCGGGCCGGAAAAGGCCGTGGTTTACGAAATCGGCGTGAAGGCACAGTGGGACAGGGTCAGCGTCAATCTTGCGCTGTTCGACCAGACCATCAAGGGCTTCCAGAGCTTCCTGTTCACCGGCACGGGCTTCCAGCTCAACAATGCGGGCAAGCAGTCGGTTCAGGGCTTTGAGCTCGATACCAAGGTCAATCCGACCGATGGTCTGGTGTTCACCTTTGCCGCGACCTATCTTGATCCTCTGTTCGACAGCTTTGTCGAAAGCCCGGTGGGTGATCTTACCGGACTGCGTCCCGGCGGCATTCCGGCGTGGAGCCTTGCCACTTCGGCAACCTACACGCACGAATTCGGGGCGAGCGGCAACAAGCTGATGACCCGCCTCGATTACAGCCATGAAAGCAGCACGCCGATCAACAACGGCTTGCCGACGTTTAACGGTCCGCTCGCCACTCGCGTCGAAAATCGGATCTTCACCCGTGAAGTCAATCTGGTCAACGCTTCGATGATCTTCCAGCTCGAAAACGGGCTGGAAATCGGTGCATGGGCGCGCAACCTGCTTGATGACAAATACATCATCACGGTGTTTGATGGCGTCGCGCAGGCGGGCACGGTTTCGGGCTACCCGAACCAGCCGCGCACCTATGGCGGTCTGGTGCGCTTCAAGTTCTGATCGCGCGCTTCGACTGACAAGCAAAAAGGAGGCCCCGTGCAGATGATGCACGGGGCCTTTTTTGTTGCACGCCGGGGGCGATTGTGTTGATCTGGCATAACTACATAAGAGCAGGGGGTTTCACATCATGGAATGGATGATTTTGCCGTTCAAACGGTACGCCGATTTTCAGGGGCGGTCGCGGCGTATGGAATACTGGATGTTCGCGCTTCTCAATTTTCTGGTGGCACTGGTGCTGGCTGGGCCATTCGCCTTCAGCTATATCAGCGCGATGATTGCTGCAGCGGGCGATCCGGCGGCGGAAGAGTCAGCAATGATTGCGATAATGGAAGGCGGGCTCAGCCTTTCGATGATCGGCATTGTCCTTTACGTATTGTATGCGCTGGCAGCCTTCATTCCCTCGATCGCAGTGACCGTGCGTCGGTTTCATGATCGCGACATGTCGGGCTGGTGGTATCTTGGTATTGCAGTGGCAAGCTTGCTGCCGCTCGTCGGCTTCATTGCCAGCATTGCGCTGCTGGTGCTGATGGTTTTGCCGGGAACCCCAGGCCCCAACCGCTTCGGGTCTGACCCGAAAGACCCATACGCAGCAGACGTCTTCGCCTGAGCCGCAGCCCGCGCGGGCGCTTGGCGGGAATTACAACTCCCGCAGCGCCCGCGCCGGTTTGGCGCGCAGCAGCGGCAGTGATCCGGCCAGCGCGAAGGTGAGCACCAGCGCTACGCCAAGGCCGAGCACTCCGAGCACCTGGCCCCAGTCGGGCAGCCAGTCAAAGCTGAACAGCTGGGTAATCACCACCCACGCCAGCGCCGATCCCAGCCCCAGCGCAACGACCGCCAGCACGCCCGCGATCAGGCCATATTCGGCCAGTTGCAGCAGCAATATCTGCCTCCGGCTTGCCCCCAGCACCCGCAGCATCACCGTGTCATAGGTGCGCGCCGCGCGCGCCGCCGCAATCGCGCCCATCAGCACCGCCAGCCCCGCCAGCACCGTCACCGCCGCCGCCGCGAGCGTGGCCATGCTGACCTGATCGAGGATCGTGCGCGCCTCGTCCAGAATGCTGCCGACCTCGATCACCGAACTCGACGGCATTTCCTTGACCAATGCGCGCAGCAAGCGCCCGCGCGCCTCGCTATCCGCGCCTGCGGGCAGGTCAATCGTGGCCGAAAGATTGTGCGGCGCATCGCTAATCGCATTGCGGCTGAACACCAGCAGGAAGTTGAACCCCATGCTTTCCCAGTCAATCTCTCGCAGGGAGGCGATGCGCGCGGTGCGTTCCACGCCGAGGATGCCGATGGTGAGGTAATCGCCCACGTCCAGCCCGGCGGCCTTGGCCAGTTCGGCGTCGACCGAAACCAGCGGTTCGCCGTCATGCAGCGGGCTCCACCATTCGCCCGCCACCACGCGGTTGCCCTGCGGCAGCGTGTCCGAATAGGTCAGCCCGCGTTCGCCGCGTAGGCCCCACGCGCCGTCAGGGATCTCGTCAAGATCGGCGACCCGCACCATCGCGTCTTTCGGCCCGAAAGCCAGCACCGCGCCGCGCATGGTCGGCACGGTGCGGATCGCCGCATTGGGGAAATCGGCCTGCACCAGTTCGAAAAAACGCGGCTCCTTGTCGCGCGGAACGTCCAATACGAAGTAATCGGGCGCATCGCGCGGCACGCGGCTTTGGATGTTGCCGTCAATCGCGCTCTGCACCGCAGCCAGCAGCACAAAGGCGGCAAGGCCAAAGCCCAGCGCCGTGACCAGCGCCCCGGTCGGCGCGCCGGGGCGGTGGATGTTCGACAGCGCGCTGCGCAGCAACGGATTGGCCGGACGCGGCAGGCGGCGGGCGATCAGCTGGATGCCCCAGCCCAGCCCTGCCAGCAGCGTCAGCGCAGCCCCCGCGCCGATCAGGAACCCGCCCGAAAGTCGCGGCTGCGCGGTGGTCATCAGCGCCAGCGCGCAAATCGCGGCGATCCCCAGCCCGGTGGCGATCAGTGCGCGCTTGTCACGCCCCAGCGGCACAATGCCCGACCGCATCAGCGCCATCGCCGGATAGCTGCGCGCGCGCAGCAAGGGCGCGGCGGCAAAGGCAAAGGCGACCAGCAAGCCATAGGCCGCCGCCAGCGCCAAGGGGGCCGGGGCGATGATAAACCCGCTTTCCACCGGCAGCAGCCCCTGCAACGCCGCGCCCAGCACGGGGGTGATCAACACGCCCGTGGCAAGTCCGGCAAGGCTCCCCACCAGCGCCGCAACCCCGATCTGCATTGCATAGATGCGCAGGATATCGCCCGATGTCGCGCCCAGAACTTTCAGCGTGGCGATGCTGGTGCGCCGTTGATCGAGGTAGGATGACACCCCGCCGGCAATCCCGATGCCCGCGATCACCAGCGCCGCCAGCCCCACCAGCGTGAGAAAATCGCTCATCTGCCGCACGAACCGGTCGGTGCTGGGCGATGCGCGGTCGCGGGTGCGGATGTCGAACCCGGCATTGGGGAAGGCTTTGCTCAATGCCTCCTCAACCGCCTGCGGATCGCGCGCGGGATTGGCAAAGGCGACGCGGTGCTTGCTTTGATACAGCGCGCCGGGCTCAAGCAATCCAGCCGCAGCGGGGACGGATTGCGCGACGATCACCGTCGGGCCGAGCTGGAACCCTTCGGACAGGCGATCAGGCTCGTCGCTGATAATCCCGGCGGCTGTGAGTGTTACCGTGCCGACGGTGAAACTGTCACCCACGGCGATGCCGAGCCGGTCTATCGCGGTTTGCGCAATCCATGCATCGGTTCCCGAAGGCGCGCCGACCTGGCGGCCATCAGCCAGCACCAGCGCGCCGAACATCGGCCATCTGGCGTCCACGGCCTTGAGTTCGATCGGCGCGGCGGCAGCCGGGGTGCTGGCCATCGCCTGCAACCGGAATCCGCTCGAAACTTCACCATATTCTTCCAGCGCCGCGCGCTGATCGGGCGCAAGGTCGCGCTGCCACACTTCGACTTCCAGATCTCCGCCAAGCAGTTCCTGCCCGGATGAGGCCAATTCGCGTTCAATCGCCGATGTCAGCGTGCCAATCGCGGCGAGCGCGGCGGTGCCGAGGAAGATGCACACCAACAGCAATCGCAAGCCCCGAAACCTTGCGTTGAGATCGCGCCGGGCAATGCGCCACGCCGTCTTGAGAGGCAGGCTCATGCTGCGTCTGCTGCGCTTGGCGCGGTGTCCGATACGATCACCCCGTCGGCCATCGTCAACACCCGCTCGCAGCGCGCGGCGAGGCTGGCATCGTGGGTGATGATAAGCAACGTTGCCCCGGTTTCGGCGCGGCGGGCAAATAGCAGGTTGATGATCTCTTCGCCGGTGGCGGCGTCAAGATTGCCGGTCGGTTCATCAGCGAAGATCAGATCAGGACGCGGCGCGGTGGCGCGGGCGATGGCGACGCGTTGCTGTTCTCCGCCCGAAAGCTGAGTGGGATAATGCCCAGTGCGGTGGCCAAGGCCGACAGCGGCAAGTTCCGCCTGCGCGCGCGGCGCGGCGTCGGCCATTCCGGCGAGTTCCATCGGGGTGGCGACGTTTTCGGCTGCTGTCATCGTGGGGAGCAGATGGAACGCCTGAAGCACAATCCCAATCCGCCCCCGGCGCGCTTCAGCAAGGCCATCTTCGGACAGGGCGGCGAAATCCGCGCCCGCCACCGTCACGCTGCCACCGCTGGCGCGTTCAAGCCCCGACAGCACCGCCATCAGCGAGCTTTTGCCCGAACCCGATGGGCCAAGCAGCGCCACCACCTCACCGCGCGCAATGTCCAGATCAATCCCGCGCAGGATCGTGACCGGCGCAGCTTGGCTGCCGAGGGTGAGGGTAAGGTTGCGGGCGCTGATCGCGAGAGAGGGACTTGTCACAGGTTTCCGATGGCATAGTTGATGGGGTGCGGGCAAGTTACTCGCAGGGGAGGTTCACGGATGCACAAGCGCGGTTGGTCGAATATTGCAGGGTTTGGCGCGATTGCGCTGGTTTTTGCGCTGGTTTTGGCGGCCTGCAGCGACGGTGCGGGCGAGGATGCGACCCGCTCACCCGATGCAGCAGCAGCGCAGGCTGCGGCCCTGCCAGCGATCCCGGTGATGGGGCCGGAACGGCGGATTATCGCCTTTGGGGATAGCCTGTTTGCCGGATACGGCCTCGATCCGGCGCAAAGCTACCCGGCGCGGCTGGAAGCGGCCTTGCGGGTGAAAGGCATCAATGCCGCGATCACCAATGCCGGGATTTCGGGCGATACCTCGGCGGCGGGCCTGCAACGGCTGGCCTTCACGCTCGATGCGCAAGAACACAAGCCCGATCTGTTCATCCTTGAACTGGGCGGGAATGATCTGCTGCGCGGATTGTCGCCGGATGAAACCAAGGCCAATCTGGCCAAGATGCTTGATGAATTGCGCGCCCGCGATATCCCGGTGCTGCTGATGGGAATGCGAGCGCCGCCGAATTACGGGCCGGAATATCAGGCGCAGTTTGATGCGCTCTACCGCGATCTTGCCAGCGAATATGGCGCAGACCTGATCCCGTTCTGGCTGGAAGACATCTACCGCGAGCCGGAGCTGTTCCAGTCCGACCGCATCCACCCCACGGCTGAGGGGATCGAACGGCTGGTTGCGGCGACTTTGGGCGAGGTTGCGGAGGCTTTGCCGGGGGGTAAGTAGTCCTACCTTCGTCATTGCGAGCGTAGCGCAGCAATCCAGTGCGCAGCGCGAAATGCTCTGGATTGCCGCGAAGCCTGCGGCTTCTCGCAATGACGAACTAAACTCTCTCGATCCTTCCAGCGCTGACCCGCCAGATCGCCGCTTCGCCGCGGATTGCATCGAACGGGGCAAGTTCGGTGCCGGTCATCCACACCTGCGCAGCGCCATCGCGCAGGCGGCGGAACAGTTCGGCGCGGCGAACGGGATCGAGATGGGCTGCGACCTCATCGAGCAGCAGCACGCTGGGCCGCCCTGCCGAGGCAAGCACACCGTGGGCCAGCGTGATCGCAATCAGCATCGCCTTCTGCTCGCCGGTGGAACACGATGCCGCAGGCTGGCGGGTTGAGGCCATCGCCACTTCCAGTTCATCGCGCTGCGGCCCGGCCAGCGCCCGTCCCGCCGCCCGGTCGCGCGGGCGATTGCGGGCGAGGTCTGCGCGCAAACCGGTTTCATCCAGCGGGCCGCCGGGGCGATAGGTCAGCGCGGGGCGGGCGAAGGGTTCGGGCGGCAGGGCGGAAAGTTCGTCCGCCAAGCGCGCCACCAACGCGGCGCGGATGCGCGCCACCGCTGCACCGTGATCGGCCACCTGCGTTTCAACCGCGTCGAGCCAGCCGGGATCGCCGCCGCTTTCCAGCACGCGCCCGCGTTCGCGCAAGGCGGCCTCCAGCGCGTTCACCCGCCGCGCATGGTCGGGCGCAATCGCGAGCGCCATGCGGTCGATGAACCGCCGCCGCGCACCCGCGCTGTCGGTGAACAATCCGTCCATCGCCGGGGTCAGCCAGCTTAACGCCAGCCATTCGGCCAGGCTCGCCGCGCTGGCGGGCGCGCCGTTGACCCGCACCAGCCGCCGACCGGGCTGCCCGGCTTCGGTATAGGTGCCGAGCCGCGCGGAGATGGTGCCCGCTTCGGTCAGGCTCGCCCCGATGGCAAAGGGCATGGGCGGGTCGTCCGGCGCAGCCCTGCGCGCCACCTCGCCAAGGTTGGCGCGCCGCAACCCGCGTCCCGGCCCAAGCAACGAGAGCGCTTCGAGCAGATTGGTCTTGCCTGCCCCATTCTCGCCCACCAGCAGGTTGAAATGCGCCGTATCCGCCAGCGTGGTCGCGGCGTGATTGCGGACATTTTCAAGGCTGATCTTGCTGAGCGCCATCGTGTCAGCGCGGGTAGCACAGGGGCGCGATTTGGCCAGTGCGGCACGCCTGAAATCCGCAATCCCAATCCTTGGTAAAAATTCCCAAGCTTTCGTTCAGGTGAACGGGTTGTCGCGGGGGTGAAAGTAAGGAAACGGCTAAAATCAGCCATTTTTCGAGTTTGGCACGGCCCGTGCAAAGTGTTCTGCGTCCCCGGGATGGTCCCGCCGGACAGTAAAATACACCAAGGAGTTACCACCATGTTTGCCCAGGAAGTTTCAAACCGTCTGTTCGCCGCCGCTTTCTCGGTCGCCATTTCGGCCGCGTTCTTTGCCTATGCGATCGTGCCTGCCAGCCCCGGCCTTGTTGCCTGAGCCTGACCTCACCCAACTTTCATAAAAGGATCATTTCCCATGTTCGGCCTCGAAACCAGCGCCCGCTTCGTCTCTGCCGCATTTGCTGTCGTTCTGACGGTTGCCAGCTTCGCCTATGCGATCGTCCCGGCCAGCCCCGGCATGATGGCGTAACCCGCCGCGCCTGCTTCACTATTCGGATATGAGGGATTTTTGACATGAACAACATCACCAACACCCCCGGTGGCAAGCCGCCGCGCGCCAGCTTCCATCTCGACAAGACCAACGCCAAGGTGTTCGGCGTGTGCGCCGGGATTGCCGACTATTTCGGCATTGATGCCATGCTGGTGCGGATCGGCTTTGTCGCCGCCACCCTGTTCGGCTTCGGCGCCCCGGTGCTGATCTACCTCGCCGTCGCGCTGATCGCGGATTAAGCCAACCAGCTGACAGGAGGAGCGGAATGACCCAGGTCGGACCTGCAAGGTCCGCAAGGGCGACCGCCCGCCGGCCGGGAGGCCGCCCCCTCGGCAGGCGATTGCGAAGCAATCTGCCGCGAGAGAAAACACTCCCGCTGCCAGGCCATTACATCGCGCTGATACCACCATCCAGTTTCAGCTCTGCCCCGGTCATGAACCGGCTTTCATCGCTCGCCAGATAGAGCACCGCGTTGGCGATATCGTTTGGCTCACCCACGAATTTCAGCGGTATCTGCCGCGCCAGCTTTTCCAGCAGCACGCCCTTGTCGAGCGAGGCTGCCTTGGCCGTCCCGTCAAGGATTGGCGTATCCACAAAGGTCGGGTGCACCGAATTGCAGCGGATGTTCATGTTTTTCTTCGCACAGTGCAGCGCAATCGACTTCGACAGCATCCACACCGCCGCCTTCGACGCGTTGTAGGCGGGCATGGTGTCGCTCGCGATCAACCCGGCGATGCTCGAGATGTTGATGATCGACCCCGGCGCATGGTCGCGCATCAGCGGGAGCGCCTTCTGGCACCCGTGGAAGATCGAATTGACGTTGATGTCGAAACACCGCTGCCAGTCTTCGAACTTGCAAGTCTCGATATTGCCCGCCACCCCGATCCCGGCATTGTTGACCAGCACGTTGAGCCCGCCGAGGCGTTCGCGCGCGGCATCGACTGCTGCTTCCCATTGCACCGGATCAGTCACGTCATGCGCGATGGCAAAGGCGGTGCCCGCGCCCATTTCGGCATTGATCAGCGCCGCTGTTTCCTGCGCACCCGCAGCGTTGATATCGGTCGCCAGCACCCGCGCGCCTTCCTGCGCCAGCCGGATGCAATGCGCGCGGCCCAGCCCCTGCGCGCCGCCGGTTACCAATGCGAGCTTGCCCGCTACACGTCCTGCCATGATTCAATCCTCTCTCAAATATTCCGGTGTTTGTAACATTGCGATGCGCACGTCCACCGCGTGGCCCGCGCGCCGCCATTCGGCGACGAAGCGCGAAAGATCGCGCAAGGCGACCCGGTGGACGGTAATGTTTTCGCCTTCAGTCCCTCCGCCTTCACCGACGCGGGCAAGGTCGCGCGCGCGCAGCAGGGTGAAAGCTTCGGACACCATGCCGGGTGAGGAATAGAATTCGCCCAGCACCTCCAGCCGCGCGGCGCGGTAGCCGGTTTCCTCCTCCAGCTCGCGCGCGGCGGCGGTCAGTGCATCTTCGCCTTCGCCGCCGGCATCATCGCCGACCAGGCCCGCCGGAAGCTCGAGGCAGAACCGGCCCAGCGGCACGCGGTATTGGCTGACGAGGATGACGTGGCGGGTGCCGTCGGTATCATCATCCAGCGCGATGATCACCGCCGCACGAATGCCGCGCGCGCGCCCGACATATTCCCACCGCCCGCGTTTCTTGGCGGTGATAAAGCGGCCTTCCCACATCACCTGTTCCGGCAGGTCAGCGTCGCGGTCTTTTTGCAAGATGAGAGTCCCCGTTCATCCTAAGCTTGTCGAAGCATGGTCGGCACAGCGAGCGCCCTTCGACAGGCTCAGGGCGAACGGGTCAAGCGCGAATTGAGGGGAGGGAACCTAAACCTCGATCAGGCGATCAGGCAGTTCGTTCATATCATCCGCGCCGCGCGGGAAATGCTGCGCCAGCACAAAGCCGACATCGCCGATGCCGACCGCCAGCCCCTCGGCAATCCGGCCCTTGCGGATTTCGATCAGCATATCGCCCATCGCCTCGCCCCATACCTCGGCGGAGACAACCGCGGCGATGCTTTCATCGGCGACAATTTCGGCGCGGTGTTCGCGCATTGACAGGTAGATCATCACCCCGGTGCGCCCGGTGGTGCGGCGATCCGCGCCCACCTTGAACTGGCGCACTGCCTGCGCGTGGACGCGGATGGTCTTGGCGGGGCCGGGGATGAGCGCGAATTTGAGCGGCTCCCACTGCTGCGCCAGCATCACGCCGAGAAATGTTAGCAGGCCAAGCCCGATCACCATGCTGGCCAGTTCGCCGGTGGTCCATTCGTGACCCCAGCCGCCGATCAGACGATCCCACAGGTCAAGGAACGGGAGCGGAAAGGCTGCGAACAGGCTCATCACGGTGAACGCCGCGCCAACCGCCCACAGCAAGGCGACATCGGTATAGCCATCGGACCGGTCAGCCAGCACGGTCACGATCTCACCCGAGGTCTGCGCCTCGGCTGCGGTTACGGCGTCAGCCACCAGCCTGCGCCCGGCATCATCAAGATAGGCCATGATCTACCACCCTCCCGATGCGCCGCCGCCGCCGAATGAACCACCGCCGCCGGAAAAGCCCCCACCGCCGCCGAATCCGCCGCCAAAGCCGCCGCCGCCCCAGCCATCATCATCGCCGCCCGACAGCGCGCCGCGCAAAATCGCGCTGCCCACTTCCCACAGGATGATGTCGCGGGCGGTGTCGCCCATGTCGCGGCCCAGCGAACCTTCGCGCGCGCCCCACGGGCCAGCGCCCTTGGAACGGTATTTGCGCCGCCGCCTGCGCCCGGACATGATCGGCAGGATGAAGAAGAAGACCATGAACGCCAGCCAGATCAGCACGCCCACGGGAAATCCGCCGTCGCCTGCGCGTTTTTTGCCTGCATCCGCGGCGATTTGTGCGGCCTCTTCGGGGGGCAATTGCAGCTGGGTGATGATCGCGTCGGTTCCCGCTTCGATCCCGCCGGGGAAATCGCCATCGCGAAAGGCGGGCAGAATCTGGTTCTGGATGATCAGCGCCGACAGCGCATCGGTCAGATAGCCTTCGAGGCCATAGCCAACCTCGATCCGCACCTTGCGATCATTGGGCGCGATCAGCAGCAGCGCGCCGTCGTTGCGCTGCGCATCGCCAAGCCCCCATGCGCGGCCCAGCTGATAGCCGTAATCGGATATGTCATAGCCTTGCAGATCGGGGATCGTCGCGACCACTAGCTGGCGCTGGGATTGGGTTTCCAGCGCTTCCAGCTTGGCGGCCAACCGGGCCTCGGCCTCGGGCGAGAGGATGTCGGCATTGTCGACCACGCGGCCGGTCAGTTCCGGGAATGCGGGTTGTGCGGCGAGAGGCGTCGCGATGAGCGCGAGCAGAGCAACGAGAATGCCGGCCAAGCGCGTCATGTGACATCTCCGCTGGCGGCAGGTGCCTCGACCGGTGGTGCGGACTTTTCTGCATTTCCGAGATAGCGCTCCATCGCATCTACGCCCGCGCGCATTCCGGCTTCCCATTGGCTCGCCTTCAATCCAGGTGTTACGGCATCACTGAATACTCGGGCAATTCTTCTCCCAAGTTCCAATTTCTTCTCGTTCTCCATATTCTGTATAGCTTCGGCCGCAGTCTCGTCCTTGACAGACAGGGAGGCGCTAAAAACGCGATCCGCAGGAGCCAGCAAGAATATGACCCAGTGCTTTCGGATATTGCCAAGGCCCTGAAGCTTTTCCCCGATAGCTTCTGCGAGCCTGCCCGAATCCGCACCCTGAATCCCCGGAGCCGTTACCAGTACAACCGACACACCGGTCTGCTCTTCGATCCGCGTAAGCCGCTCTTGCATCTCCTGCTTGAAGGCTGCCGAGAATACCCCTGCGTCGTCTGCGACTAAGCGATCAAAGCTCAGAGTCAGCGTCCCGCTGCCGATCGGAGCAGCGGCGGCGGGAGCAGCGAACCATGCCCCCGCCAACGCGAGCAAGATGACAAAACGGCGGACCACGCCGATCAATTCGACGTCATATCAAGCGTTGGTGCGGCTTCGGCGCCTTCGGTCACCGCCTTGTAAGGCGCCATCGGTTCCGCCCCGTGGATGATGTTCGCGCCGATGGTGTCGGGGAAGGTGCGGATCGTGGTGTTATATTTGCGCACCGCCTCGTTGTAGTCGCGGATCGCCACCGCGATGCGGTTTTCGGTGCCTTCAAACTGGCTTTGGAACGCGAGGTAGTTCTGGTTCGACTGGATCTGCGGATAGGCTTCGAAACTCGCCAGCAGACGCCCGATCCCGGCGCTCATCTGCGACTGTGCGGCAGCGAATTGCTCCATCTTGGCCGGGTCATTCAGATCATCGCCGGTGATGTTGACGCTGGTCGCCTTGGCGCGCGCCTCGGTCACTTCGCGCAGGATGGTTTGTTCGTTTTCAGACGCGCCCTTCACAATCTCGGCGAGATTGGGAATGAGATTGGCGCGGCGCTGGAACTGGGCTTCGACATCGGCCCATTTGGCCTTGGCTTCCTCCTCGGCAGCGGGGACTGAATTGATCCCGCAGGCGGCAAGGCTAAGCGCAGCGGCAGCGGCCAATGCACCGCGCAGCATGGTGGTGAATTTCATCGAAATGATCCCTCCTGATGGCGCTGACCCGCCAATAGCGGACAGCGCGGCAACTCCTGTATTGTGGATATAGCACACCACTTTGCGGGTTCAAGCGGCGGGCTGCGGAAAGCTTGGCGCTTGGCAGCGCGCAAGTCGAGTGCCAGAAGGGCAGCATTGCGGATAAAGGGGATCAATATGCTATCGGATTTCAAGGCTTTCATCGCCAAGGGCAATGTCATGGACCTGGCCGTGGGGGTGATTATCGGCGCGGCATTCGGCGCAATCGTCAAATCGCTGACCGACGAAATCATCATGCCGGTGGTCGGCGCGATCTTTGGCAACATCGATTTTTCGGATCGCTATCTCGTGCTGTCGGGCGAGGTTGCCGAGGGAACGACGCTTGCCGCAGCGCGCGAAGCGGGCGCGAATGTGATCGGGTTGGGGGCGTTCGTTTCGGTGCTTATCAACTTCGTGATTCTGGCTTTCATCATCTTTCTGATGGTGCGGTATGTGACCAAGCTGACGGCGAAAATGGCGGCACCCGCAGAAGCCGCGCCCGCTGGCCCGACCGAGATTGAACTGCTGGCCGAAATCAGGGACGCGTTGAAGAAGTAGAAATCGCAATGTGAGCCCCCGCGAAGGCGGGGGCCTCCCAATGTTTGGCGCTCGTCCGCCGGTAGGTTCCCGCCTTCGCGGGAACGCACAATTTTGATGCTCACTTCACATTCAGGATTGCCGCGCTATATCAGTCGTGCCGGTTTCGACCGGATATGGCGATAAATGGCTGCGTATAATAGATGCAACGGACCCGGGGGCAGTACCCGGCGGCTCCACCAGAAACGGCGACTTTTCGCCAGTTCTGATGGGGCCGAACCAGGATCGACGTGTGTTGAAAAGCGTAGTTTTTGCCCGGGCTGAGTAACCCGCATAAGGCTCAAAAACCATAAGTGCCAACGATAACGAAGCACTCGCAATCGCTGCGTAATTGATGGGCTAACGCCCTGATATTATTAGGCTAAAAAGCGCGGTTGGACCGACCGGGCAACAGAACGGATTCCGGGGCTCCGGGGGTAGCTAGCAACAGAAACCCCCACCTTTACTACAGTTGCGAACCACTTTGGGCGCACCCGGCGCGCGCGACAGTCCTATTCGGACTTTGCGTCTTCGCCGCGCAGTTCGGCCAGTTCTTTTTCCAGCCGGATGCAATCGAGGATCTTCGCCCCACCGAGAAACACCGCCCCGGTGGTCGCCAGAAACAACAATTTGCCGCCAAAGCCCGGATATTCGGTCAGATAGGCGCTGCCCCGCGCCGTTGCGCCAAGCGCCAGCGCATAGATGATCGCGAACGCCTCAAAGCGGTTCTTGATAATGAACAGCCTTCCAAGTTTGCGCAGCATCGCGTGTTCCGATCCTTGGCGGCCCCGCCTGTGCAGAGTCGCGTTAATAATGCGGAAACCTTACCCTCAGCGTCGGGAAATGTGCAAACGCGTTAACCAAGTTGGGCCAGATTGAGCGTGTCCAGCAGCGCGAGGCGTGCCGAAATGACGCTGTTTGCGAGATTTTCCGAACCCAGATCGGCCGGATCGATCTGCTGCGGCCAATGCGCAGCGATGGTGCGTTCGATCATGTCGGCCTTGGCTTCGGTAAGCAGGAAGCGCGGATCGACGGTATCCGGCGCGCATACCACCCGCAGCCGCAGGCAGGCCGGGCCGCCACCGTTTGCCATCGACTGTTTCACATCGACCGGGATAACCTGCCGGATCGGGCCATTTCCGGCGAGCATCGCTTCGACCCAAGCCCAGACGCTGGCGCTTTCGCGGCATTCTTCGGGCACGATCAACGCCATGCTGCCATCTGTTAGCGTGAGCAATTGCGCGTTGAACAGATAGGTGCGGATCGCTTCGTGCAGCGACACCGCGTTGGACGGCACCTCGACCACTTCGAGCGCGGGGAAGGCGGCGCGGATTGCGTCATAGGCCAGTTGCTGGTCGGCAAAGGCTTCGGCATGGGTGAACAGCACCGGGCCATTCGCGACCGCGACCACATCATTGTGGAACGCGCCTGCTTCAATCGCAGCCGGATTCTGTTCGATGAACACGGTGCGCGCCGGATCAATCCCGTGCGCGCGCGCGACAAGGCGGCTGGCCTGTTCGTGCTGGCGCGCGGGGAAACGCCCGCCGGTCTTGCCATAGACGAACACCTCAACGCCCGGCGCATCGTGGCTTTCGCACAGCCGCATATGATTGGCCGCGCCTTCATCGCCATAGCTGGGCGGCACCGCATCGTGGATCGCGAAGTGGCGCGTGTCACCGAAAGCGATGTCGAGTTGCCGCTTGGTATCGAGCCATTCCTGCGCGCGGTGGAGCATCGTTACCAGATTGGCGGGCGTCAGGTGGCATCGCCCGTCGGCGGTATCGGGCGCAGGGCTGACGGTGGCGGCATTGGCGGTCCACATCGACGATGCCGACCACGGCGCGGCGCGCAATTGCGGCGGCTCGCTGCCGTCCAATGCCAGCGCCTGCACCAATGCATGGTTGGGGCGGGGCAGGGGTAGCAGGAACCCCTGCACGCCTAGCCGCGCGAGGTTTCCGCGCATCTTCGCAACCCCCTGCAACGCAGCCGCGCGCGGGTAAGACGGATCGCCCGCATGGCTGGCGCTGGCGATATTGCCGAGGCTGAGGCCGGCGTAATTGTGGCTGGGGCCAACGATCCCGTCGAAATTGATTTCGGTGAGCATTCAGAAGTTCCAACTTTTGTCATTGCGAGGAGCCGCAGGCGACACGGCAATCCAGAGCGACACGCGGGACGCTCTGGATTGCTTCGCCCCTGGCTCGCAATGACGACAGTGCCTCATCGCGCCACGCTCCACACCGTGTCGCCCTCGCTCACATCGAGCAGATCGGCGCTGGCCGAATCGATTGCGATGCCGCCGTCTGCGTCCAGCACCCGCGCACCAAAACAAGCGCGGAAGGTGCCGAGATGGCCGGTGGCAAGGATCGCCCGCTCACCTTCGCTGGCTGAAAGCGCGGTCACACTCGCCCGCACGCTGCCCTTCACGCTGGTCACATCATCGGTATGCGCAACCATGGTCGGCCCGCCATCGAAGATATCGACATAGCCATCGTGGCGGAAGCCTTCGTTTTCGAGCATCCGCATCGCCGCGCGCCCGGTGGGGTGGGGCACGCCGATCACGCTGCGCGCATCATCATCCAGCATCGCGATATAGACCGGGTGCTTGGGCATCAGATCAGCGATGAACTGGTTGCCGTTGATCGCGTTGAAATAGTCCGCGTCCTGAAAACTCATTCCGAAGAACCGGCCGGCGACCCCGTCCCAGAATGGCGATCCGCCGCGTTCGTCAATGATCCCGCGCAGCTCCGCCAGAAGGCGATCGGCAAACCGCGCGCGGTGCATCGCCACGAACATATAACGCGACCGGGCGAGCAACAGGCCAAGCCCGCCCGCGCGTTCATTGGGGTGAAGGAACAACCCACCGACCTCGCTCGATCCCTCAAGGTCGGTGACGAGGCTGAGCAGCTCGGCCCGCACCGTGCGGTCAAGTTCCTGCGAATATTGCGTCAGGGTGTTGAGGCGATAGGAATAGAACGGCCAGCGCTGGCCCACCTTGGTCATCAGCTGGCAGGTGCCGCGCACCGTGCCGGTGCGGGCGTTTTCCAGCACCAGCACGAATTGTTCGTCCACCAGCTCATCGGCCTCGCGGGCAAAGGCCGCCTCGGCGCGTTCGAGCTTGGCCTTCAATGCGGCGCGGTCTGGCGGCAGGTTGGTGAAGCCCCCGCCGGTCAGCTTGGCCATTTCATATAACGCCTCAAGATCGGCGGAACGCGCGGCGCGCAGGCGGAAGGTCACGATATTGCTCCCTGTTCTAAATGGCCCATTGCGAGGCGCTCGATCACACGGGCGGATAACGCCGCGCGCTCCGTAAGGCTGGGGACGATCAGATATTCGTCAGGGCTGTGGATTGCGCCGCCCCGCACGCCCATGGTGTCGACCACCGGGACGCCGCAGGCCGCGATATTATTGCCATCGCACACCCCGCCGGTCGATTGCCAGCGGATGTCCTGCCCCAATTCGGCGCCGCATTGGCGCACCAGATCGAACAGCTTTTGCGCGGCGTCATCGACCTTCTTGGGCGGGCGGGTCACGCCGCCGTGGCGGTGTGTAGTGACTTGATGAACGGTTTCAATATCGCTTAGCAACGTGCTCAGATCACGCTTAAACCCTTCCATCGCCGTGGTCGATTTCGGGCGGATGTTGAAGCGCAAAACCGCATGGTCGGGCACGACATTATTCGCCGCTCCGCCTTCCAGCTTGGCCGGGTTGATGGTGAGATCATCACGCTCCAGCGCCTTTAACCGCAGAATCAGATCGGCGGCCGCGACAATCGCGTTGCGCCCTTCGTGCGGGTTGCGCCCGGCGTGGGCGGACTTGCCGGTGATCGTGATCGAATAATTGCCCGTGCCGCCGCGTTCATGCGCCAGCGTCCCATCGGGCAGGGCGGCCGGTTCATAGGTCAGCGCGGCGAGTTTGCCTGCTGCCAGTTCGGCAATCAGCGCGCTGCTCGCCAGCGAGCCGGTTTCCTCGTCGGCATTGATCAGCACGTCATAACCGAGGCTGGAGGCGCTGGCGGTCTGCTCAAACGCGATCAGCGCGTGCAGCATTACCGCGATCCCGCCTTTCATATCAGCCACGCCGGGGCCGTTCAGCGTCTGATCGTCGAGCCAGCGCTGGTGTTGAAAGGCGTGATCGGCGGGGAACACCGTGTCCATATGACCGGTCAACAGGATCCGGCGGTTGGCCTGCGGGCGCACCCGCACCACCAGATGCTGGCCGTGGGGCTTGTCGAACGCGCTGCCATCGGCGGCAATCGCGGTGACGGGGGCGGGGGCGATCATCTCCACCGTGCCGGGCAGCGCGGCGAAAGCCTCAGCCAGCGCGGCGGCCTGCTGGGCGAGGCCGGGAAGATTGCCGGTGCCGGTGTTGATCGCGCTCCACGCCTGCACCTGCGCCAGCATGGCGGCGGTATCGAAGGCGGGCGGGGTGATCGTGGTCATCACCCACCTCTAGCCGTGCGCGCGCGCCAGTCCAACCCGTTGCAAAGTGCGCAGCCCTGCGCCATAGGGTCAGCCGTCCTCTCCTCCCCAGGTCTGCCCCACGCCAGCACCACGAGGACTTGAATGACTGACATGACCACCCGCGCCGGAATTGCGATTGATTCCCGCTTGGCGGCTTTTCTTGAAGCGCAAGTTTTGAATCCGCTGGGCCGCGATGTTGCGGCGTTCTGGCAGGGCTTTGCCGCGCTGCTGGCCGAATTCGCCCCGCGCAATGCGGCGCTGCTGGCGAAGCGCGATGAATTACAGGCGCAGATCGACGCATGGCACGTCGCGCGGGCTGGAAAGCCTCATGATCCAGCGTCTTACAAGGCGTTTCTCGAAAGCATTGGATATCTGGTGCCCGAGCCGGGTGATTTCCAGATCGGCACGCAGAATGTCGATCCCGAAATCGCCACGATGGCCGGGCCGCAGCTGGTGGTGCCGATTCTCAACGCGCGGTTTCTGTTGAATGCGGCCAATGCGCGCTGGGGCAGCCTGTATGATGCGTTCTACGGAACGGACGCGCTCGATGCGCCTCCCGCACAACCAGGCGGCTATGACGCAGCGCGCGGCGTGGCGGTGATCGCGCGTGGGCGGCAGTTTCTTGACGAGGCATTCCCGCTGGCACGCGGAAGTTGGGCCGATCTGACGGCGCGCGAGGGCATCACGCTGGCCGATCCGGCGCAGTATATTGGTGAGACTGAAAAGGGCGTATTATTAAAAAACAATGGACTGCACGTCGAAGTGGTGTTCGATTCCACCACTCCTGTCGGCGCGACTGACCGCGCCGGGATCGCCGATATCATGGTCGAATCCGCGCTCACCACCATTGCCGATTGCGAAGATTCGGTCGCTGCGGTCGATGCCGAGGATAAACTTGCCGCCTACACCAACTGGCTC
>JAHJSJ010000067.1 GCA_018830415.1 Alphaproteobacteria bacterium
GTGACCTTCGCCTTCGGAGGGCGACACTCTATCCAGCTGAGCTACGGGTGCTTCGCGACGCCCGACTAGCCGTTCCGGGGCCTGTTGGTCAACGACTTCCGACGACTCGCTGGAAACCTAAAAGTTCATTCATTGAAGCGAGGCGATCCGTGCCTGCTCGCACGCGTCCAAATCAGCCGCCCGCAGGATGTGCTTACAGCCTGCTTACGGCGGACACATCTTGCGCTGAGCGCAACCCCGCCAAGTATAAAATACCTTTTATTTACAGGAGTTTCCAAATATTTATGCACGAAAAACCGGCCTTGACACGTGCCTTCGGAGGGCAGCGCTCTATCCAGCTGAGCTACGGGTGCATGGGGCCATGCGTCACGCGGCAATTTGCCTGTGGGCGCGGCGCTTAGCAATAGCGTGGGCGCGGCGCTACACAATTGTTCCCTTGCGGCGGCCAGACTCGTCTGGGCGCAGGATTGCGCACGGCCCGGCTTAACCAATCGGCAAGGTGCGACGGTTAGATTTACCCGATGGCTACGCTCCCGCCCGAAACGACCTTGCCCCGTATAGATTCGGCCCTGCCTAGCGCGGCGGCAATCGAGGCGGAATGGCTTGCCCTCCACCGGCGGGCGCAGGAGCTGGCAAAGCTCGCCCGAATCGCCGCCGAACCTGCGCAGATTACCCCTGCGCTTGGTCAGCTGATCGCCAACGCCAAATCATGGCAGCGCACCTTGCTGAGCCAAGGGATCGAGGATGTCGCGGCGATGCTCGGTAGCGGGATGGCTGCATTGGCGACGCTTGCCGACCGGGGGCAGGACACCGGTGCCCCGGCGCTGGCGCTGTGGCGCGAATTTCATGCCGCCCGCGGCGCGCTGCTGGCGGTGCTGCATACCGATGGGGATGGCTGACGCAGATCTGTCCGGCTTGACTGCGTTCCCACTCTGTTCCATTTTGCCGCCATGGCTGGTGCGCTTTCTTCGTCCGCTGATTCGCCGCCGCTGGCGGGATTGACCGCTGGCGATGTCGCGCGCGGGATCGGGCGACTGTTCGCGCGCAACGATATCTGGTGCCTGGGCGAAGTGCCGATTCGCAATGGCCGCCGCGCCGATCTGATGGGGATCGACGCCAAAGGGCTGGTGGTGATCGTCGAGATAAAGGTCGCGCGGGCTGATCTGCTGGGCGACACGAAATGGCCCGATTACCTCGATTTTTGCGACCGGTTTTTCTGGGGAGTGCCGCCGGGGCTGGATCGCGGCCCGCTGGAGAGCGAGGCTTACCGGCCCGAAACCTGCGGCGTGATCGTTGCCGATGGCTATGATGCCGAAATCCTGCGCCCGGCCGCGCTGGCTCCGTTGGCGGCTGCGCGGCGCAAGGTTGAGGTTGAACGGCTGGCGCGGATGGCAATGCGGCGGCACGCGGGGCTGATCGATCCGCTGTCGGCGGCAACCGGTGTGCGCGGCTGATATTATTGTGTCGCGCCGCAGCGATTTGTTCCATAGCCTGCCGTCATGCTTCCGCCTGATCTGCCCGTCCCGCTTGCGCTGCTGATCGTCAGCGGCGCGGTGACGCTGATCGTCGCGCTGCGCTATGTGCTGTCGAGCGGGCTGTTCGCCCTTGTCACCGCGCGGGTGCGGCCCGGCCTTTATGCCGGGCGCGGGCCGCAGATCATGCGTGAGGTGCGCTGGTCGATGCTGTCGGCAGCGATTTACGGCACGCCGGCGGGGATCGTGTTGTGGGGCTGGCAGCACCACGGATGGACCATGATCACCGCCGATTTCGCCGCGCTGCCATGGTGGTATCACCCGCTGTCGGTGCTGATCTACCTCGCGGTGCAGGATACATGTTTTTACTGGGCACACCGCTGGATGCATCAGCCGCGCTGGTTCCGCATCGCCCACGCCGTCCACCACCAAAGCCGCCCGCCGACCGCGTGGACCGCGATGAGTTTCCACCCGGTAGAGGCGCTGACCGGCGCAATCGTGGTGCCGTTGCTGGTGTTTTTCGTGCCGATCAATGTCGCGATGCTGGGGCTGGTGCTGACGATAGCGACGGTGATGGGTGTGACCAATCACATGGGGTGGGAGATGTTTCCGCGCCGGGTTGTTCATTCACCGTTGGGCAAATGGCTGATAACCGCCAGCCATCACGAACGCCATCACGAGGAATATGCATGCAATTTCGGACTGTATTTCCGCGTCTGGGACCGTTTGTGCGGCACCGACAAGGGGCTGTCGCCCCGGATCGTCGCGGCGGCGGGGCGCGGACGCGAGGCGGCGGGTTCGTGAGGCGCGCGGCGCTGATCCTGGCGGGCGGCGGCGCGCTGGTCACCGCTAACCCGGCAATCGCGGGCGATGTGGTGATTACCGTCACCGATCTCAGGTCAGCCAAGGGCGTGGTGCGCGCCTGCATGACCACGCGCGCGGATATCTTCCCCCGATGCATCAAGGATCCCACTGCGCACCGCACGGTGGTGCCCGCTGGCGAATCAATCGAAATCCGCTTCAAGGGTGTAGAGCCGGGCGAATATGCCATCGCATTGCTGCATGACGAGAATGACAACGGCAAGGCCGACCGTGCATTGGGGATGATGCCCAAGGAAGGCTATGGCTTTTCGCGCGACGCCCCGGTCAGGATGGCCCCGCCCAAATTCAAGGATGCGGTGTTCAAGATTGAAGAAGGCCTCAGCCGCGTCTCCATCAGGATGCGTTACTTCCTTTAGGCACCCCCCGGCCTCCCCGCCAAATCCCGCGATCGCTTAACGTGATGTTTACCACGCCGCGCCACAACGGCCGGGTAATTGTTCACTTAAGGGGCGGATGACAGCCATGGACACTCTGCGCGGCACCTTCGACACCAGCGATTCTGCTGATCGGAGCTGGGACGCATCCGATGAGGAAAGCGCCGAACCGGCAAGCAACCGCGTGTCGCCGCCCGAAGCGATCGGGCAGGACGAGCGCCGGATGCAGGTGCGCGCCTATAATCACTGGGCGAGCCTGCTGGGTGAACGGATGTTCCCCAATATCGATGATCTTGAACCGGCGCACCTGCCCGATTTCGGCCCCTATAGCGTACTGCTCGATTTCTCGCTGGGGATCGATGATCCGGTGGTGCGTTTCGTTGGCGAAACCCTGGCGCGCGAATGCAGTTCTGACGGCAAGGCGATCAACCGTCTTTCGGACGTGCCGCCGCGCTCGTTGCTGAGCCGCATTACCGATCACTACATGCAGATCCTTGCCAATCAGGCCCCGATCGGTTTCGAAGCCGAATTCGTCAATCAACGCGGCGCGGCGATCCTGTATCGCGGCATCCTGCTGCCCTATTCGAGCGATGATGAAACGATCGACTTCATTTATGGCGTGATCAACTGGAAAGAAGTGGCTGACCAGTTGACCGCTGATGAACTGCTGCTCGAAATCGGTCAGGCGCTGGAGCTGGGGGCTGATCTGGAAGTGGACTCCGAACAGCCGCTACGCGCCGCTGATCCCGTCACTGATTGGGCGGATTCTCCCGCGCACGAAGCCGACGATATGGCTACCGAAACCGGCCCCGCTGTGTTTGTATCCGGTTATTCTGACGAGCCTTCGGGCGATAACGCTTATGATGGCGGCGATGATTTTGCCAATGTCGCACCGCTTGATGCTGCGCCGTCGGAGGATGCCTCGCCTGCCGACCTGCCGCAGCCCGATTTCGGACACTTCGGCCTTGACGACGATGATGAGGAATATGACGAGGACGAAGGCGAGGCTGAAAGCCCCGGCTACAGCTTTGCCAGCCTCGCCGATTATATCGAACCGCCAGTCAAAAAGGCGATCGACCCTTCGGAATTCGCGCTCGATCCCTATGTCGTAGCCAGCGTTGATGATGACGATGATGACGCGCCTTTCGTCGCAGACCTGCCTGCCGATGCCGGGATTTACGATTGCCTCGCTTCGGCCCGCGAATTGGCGCGCACCGCTGACACCACCGAAGACCGCAGCCGCAGCGCGCTTTATGCTGCGGTCAGCCGCGCTTACGACTTCTCGCTCGCCGCCGAAGCCGCGCCCGATGACTATGCCGAACTGGTCGCTGAAAGCGGGCTGACGGTGCAGGAACGCGCGCCGATGACCCCGGTGGTCAAACTGGTTTTCGGGCATGATTACGACAAGACCCGGTTGACCGAATATGCCGCCGTGCTGTCCCATGCCCACCGGATCGGGCTTGAACGCGGACGGTTGGCCGATTTCCTTGCCGAAACCGAAGGCGGGGTGAAGGCGGTGGTCAAGGCCGAACGTCGGATGCGCCGCGAAGAGCAGGGCAAGCCGGTTGACGATCCCGCCGCCGTGCGTGAGGCATTGGCGCAGCAGTTGCGCGCGCTCGAAGCCATCACGCTCGAAGAACTCGACGGCGCAGGCCCCGAATTTGCACTGGCACTGATCCGCCGCGATGAAACCGGCTGCGCGGCAATTCTCGCCGAAGTGCCCGAAGACATCGCGCAGATCGAACGCGCAGCACGCAAGTTGTTCGGCTAGGGTCAGAACCTGCAACCCGCTTCAGTTTGAGTTCAGGCAGAAACGCGGTAGGGATGGCGGCATGCGCA
>JAHJSJ010000068.1 GCA_018830415.1 Alphaproteobacteria bacterium
TCGTGTGATTCAACGCGTTCTGCGAGGAGGCGTTGGAAATGGCAGATTTCTTCTGGTTTTCGGATGATCAGTGGGGGCGGATCGAGCGGCTGCTGCCGGTCAATGGCAAGGGCGCTCGACGCGTTGATGATCGCCGGGTGCCCTCGGGGATCGTCCATGGCCACCATCGCCATCGCCGCTACCGTCATCTGGTGGCTCAAATGAGTCCGGACCCTAGTCATTCGCCAGGTCAAAGGTCGCGGTGGACGCTCTGGACAGCGATATGAGGTGCTTCTCAGCAGCCTCTCGGCGCCACTTCAGGAGCAGTTTAGGGCCGCTTCGGAACCGCCCGGTCTGGCCCTTATGGTCGCCCCTCCTCCGCCGCCCAAGTTCATCGCAGCCCCCAACCAGAGCACGGAGGAAAAGCGCAAGTTCGCGGTGCTCCGCCTGATCGCTGACCTGCCGCCGTCACCAGCAGGTATAGCCCGCCACCATCGGAGAGTTTGTAGGGCTTGTCGCGCGGAGCCGCTTTTCGGACAGCCAGATCGGTCAGCATGGGGCCACCTCTGTCGGTTTTGATACCGTCAGATATACCGTAATGTACCGCCAATTTCAACGAATTCAGCCGGACGCCGGTGGGCGCTCGAACCGTAAAAAGTGCCTGATTTCATGGACTTTTCCGGACATTTGCGGATGCATCCGGAAAGAAAAATGGTGCCCAGAAGAGGCGTAGAACTTTCGTCTCAGGCAATGCCGGAGCGTCTCTACCTACCCTGTAAAATCAGCGATTTGTGTTGTAAGGTGTTCGCGGTCGGTCGCTCCCATTTGCCTGAAATCCCGCTGAAATGTGGGAACGAATGTGGGACCGTTTCAGGCGTCAGAATGTGGGAACAGACGCCTGAAATTCCCTGATAGGGACTCGAACCAATGGCACTTACGACGTTGAAGGTGAAAAATGCAAAACCCGGTCGCCATGTCGATGGCCGGGGCTTGTGCTTGCTGGTGAAAGACAGTGGCGCGCGAACCTGGGTGCTACGAATGCAGCGCAATGGCAGGAGGCGGCAATTACGGATCTGCTCGCGACCTTGGATTCATACGCGCCCCATCGTCAGCCGGTTACCAAGCAACTGGCTGAAGCCTATCGACGACAGGCCGACATTGCAGCCAACCGCCCCCGCGCGCCTTCTCCGATTCTGCCGAGCGAAACGGCGGAATTTCAGCGGATCGATTCTGACCTCCTGAAAATGAGCTGGCCTGCGTTCATCCATGAGGCGCGGAAGGACCCCAACCATCATTTTGAAACGCGCATGAAGTTCCTACGTTACCTGCAAACCCTGTTCGCACGGGAGCAAACATTTGAATCGCTGACCGTATCGGAATGGAAAGCGGTCGCAGGCATCGTGCATCCCGACGCGGTCGCAGATTCCGGCCTGGAAAAATATCAAATCGGCTGGTTCGGTTCGATGCAGGGCTCCGGTTCCTTCACGAAGCTCGTTGCAAACAAGGACAGCAGGATTGCCAAAGCGATTGACTGCATCCCGAGCCGAGGCCCCGTAACGGAAAGCGACTTCGATCGGTTTTGCGTCTTGTTTGAATCAGCTTTCTCAGACTCCGCAAGGATTGGGCGCTACCCAACCGCGACAAGATTGTTGGCGATGAAACGGCCAGATGTGTTCGTGTGCGTCAACAATGGAAACAAAGCCAGCTTGGCGGATGCGCTGCATTTTGCCCCGACCACGTTGAGCCTGGACAACTACTGGGAGCGTGTGATTGAGCCGATCAGGCTTGCCAAATGGTATAATGCGCCGCGCCCTGAAGGTGCTGATGCAAAAGCATGGGATTGCCGTGCAGCGCTAGTCGACGCCATCCACTATGAGGCCGTCTAACTGATCGTTGGGAATGCGCGAGCGGGAGTTATGGTTTGTCTCTGCCTCAGCCTGCTAAGTCAGGCTTAGTATAATGATGACTTTATAAACTCGACATTGGTTTGATAATATGCCAAAACGCTAAGCATGGCTACGCGTTCTGACAACAAGCTAAACCGCCTCCAGCAGGAACTCCCCGAGGGCCTGCTGGCCGATGCTGGGTGGCTGGAAGCCCACGGCTATTCATCGGCGCTCCGCAGCCAGTATGTCCGTGCCGGGTGGCTCGATAGCCCAGCCCGGCGCGTCTATCGCCGTTCGCGAACACCACTGACATGGCAACAGGTCGTCATATCGCTCCAGGCCTTGCTGGATTTACCGTTGGCCGTTGGCGGACGCACGGCGCTCGAACAACTGGGTTATGCGCATTACCTCTCGGCGGAGCTGCAGGAGGTCCATCTCTACGGACCGAAGCGAGTGCCAACATGGCTGGTCGATCTGCCGCTCGACGTTAAATTCCGTTGGCATAACAGCCTGCGCCTGTTTCCGGGCGATGCTGATGCACCACCAGAGCCGAGTCCCGTCATGTTAAGCGCCGCAGGGATGCACTTGCCGATCCGATATTCGAGCAAGGAACGGGCCGTGCTGGAATTGCTCGACGAGTTGCCCGAGCGCGAAAGCTTCCACCAGGTTGACGCTCTGATGGAGGGCCTGAGCGACCTCAGTCCGCGCCGCCTGCAAACCCTGTTGGAAGCGTGCGCGAGCGTGAAGGTGAAGCGGCTTTTCCTGTTCTTTGCCGACCGCCACCGCCATGCTTGGCGATCCCGGCTCGACGTGTCCCGCGTTGATCTCGGATCGGGCAAGCGCGTCCTTGTCAAAGGCGGCAGGCTAGACCCCACTTACCATATAACCGTGCCGTCCGACCTAGGAGGCCAGTGAATTCATGGCCTTTCTCGAAACCTACCGGCAGCAGGTCGCACTTCTCATTCGCACCATTCCATTCGTGGCGAAAGAAGAGGCTTTCGCGCTCAAGGGCGGCACGGCAATCAACCTGTTCGTGCGCGACATGCCGCGCCTGTCGGTGGACATCGACCTGACATATCTGCCCGTCGAGGACCGCACCACATCACTCGCCGCAATTGACGCAGCAATGCTGCAGATCGCCGAACGGATCGAGGCTGGAATCCCCGGCGCGAAGGTCAATCCGTCCCGCTCGGCGGATGAGAAAATCGTCACGAAGCTAATCGTTCGCGCCGGAGGCGTTCAGATCAAGATCGAGATTACGCCGGTGCTGCGCGGCACGGTTTACGATCCCGTGGCGACAACCGTGGTGCCGACCGTGGAGGACGAGTTCGGCTTTGCTGAAATGCAGGTTGTGTCCTTCGCCGACCTCTATGCAGGCAAGATTGTGGCAGCGCTCGACCGCCAGCATCCGCGCGATCTTTTCGACGTGCGCGACCTGTTGGCGCACGAAGGCATAAGCGACGAACTGCGGCGCGCATTCCTTGTCTATCTCATCAGCCACAATCGCCCGATGGCCGAAGTGCTGGCACCGACCCGAAAGCCACTGGCCGAGGAATTCGCGCGCGGCTTCGTCGGTATGACGCAGGAACCGGTTGCCCTTGCCGATCTTGAAGCGGCGCGTGAGGCGATCATTGCCGCAATGATCGCCGACATGCCCGACGCGCACCGGCATTTCCTTGTCGGTTTCAAGCGAGGACAGCCGGACTGGGAACTCCTCGGGATACCGGAAGCCCAGCGCTTGCCTGCGGTCCTGTGGAAGCAGCGCAATCTGGACAGGCTTCTCGCCGACAAGCGGAGCGACCTGGCCGCTGCACTTGAAAGGGCGCTGCTACCGTGAACAAGAGTCGAGCAGCCTACGTTTTTAGTTCAATTGCTCTCACAAGCATCATCTCGATGCGATTCGTTCCTTGGCGGAGTGATTTATTGTTATGACCAAGGAACGCATTGCCTTGGCAACTGTCAGCATTGCCGAAAGTGCGATGGACTTCCTGAAGCGCGCGGTCGATGAAATCGAAAAGCACCCGAAATATTCGGTCATCCATTTCGCGACGGCAGTCGAGCTGATCCTGAAAGCACGGCTGATGCATGAGCATTGGGCACTGGTGGTCGAAAAGACATCGGATGCAGATGTGGAGCGATTTCTATCGGGCGATTGCAGGACGGTCAGCCCGGCGGAGGCGATGCGCCGTCTGTCGAAAATCGCGGGTCAGTCCATTCCGGCCGATGCGGTTACACAATTCAATCGCCTAGCCTCGCATCGCAACCGCATGGTTCATTTCTTTCATGAGGCGGGCGCGAATGAGGCTTCCGCCGAGCTCTTGGAAGGAATTGCACGGGAGCAGTGCCTGTGCTGGTTTCATTTGGAACGCCTGCTCAGGCAATGGTCTGACCAGTTTGCCGATATGGATGATGATATCGCCCGCATTGCCTGGGCAATGAAGCGCAACAGGCAGTTTCTGGCGGTGAAATTTGAACAATTGAAGCCGAAGATCGACACTGATGCAGCAAAGGGCGTTGCTTTCCACGACTGTGCCGGTTGTGGATTTGCGGCTGCCGAAGTGGATGATGTTTCAGACTTGCTGCACAGTCTTTCATGCCGTGTGTGTGGCCTTACGGGCGGATATCTCCAGATGCCCTGTCCGTCTGGATGCGGCCACGACATTACCATCGATGCTGACCATGGCAGCGACCGGCAATGCGAAGAGTGCGGCCATGTGGTTTCGCAAGAGGAACTGACGGATGCGCTGAGTACCGAGTACGTCGCCCACGAGGATTTTGTGCAGATGAACTGCGCATTTTGCTGCTCGCTGGGCTCTGTTGTCCAACACGGCGATAGCTACGTCTGCACAGAGTGCCTTAGCTTCGAGGAAGAAATCGCATTGTGTGGGTGGTGCAACGAAATGCAAATCGGCGGTGGCGATCTTGAATTCAGCTATCACAGCGGATGCGAATTCTGCGACGGGCACGCGGGATGGCACAGGGACGACTGAAGATAGTCTGCCAGGCGCCATTTCGACCCACGCTCTATAGATTGGGATCGCTTTCCGCCTCAAACGCCCGCTTGCCCTTCCGTTTCCACAGCACCAGCGCCTGTTCCCGTTCCTCACCGCGCAACTTGGCGGCAACGGTGAGGAACGCGCCATAGAGCGTGGCGCGATCATCGTCCGCGAGTTCGACCAGTCCGGCCTTCACGACCAGACCGCCCAGTTCGATCAGTTGCCGCGTGCGTTCGCGGCGTTTGACCTGCCATTCGCGCATGTCGGTTCGGGCCCTTGCCGCGTCAAGCCGATGCCGCGCCGCCGTCAAGCGGGAGAGTGCCGTCCGGCTGGCCCTGAGTTCCGTCGCCACGCTTGCGCGCCTTGCTTTGAAAGAATGCAGCGCCGCGTTTGCGCCATGCCTCCTTCTTTCCGGCGTCAGTGGTATCGGCGATGACGAGCAGCGCACCGGCCAGGGTTTCCGCGTCGGTTGCATCGGCACCGGTGGCGATCACCAGTTCGCCGAGCTGCTGCACGCGGCGTTCCTTCAGTTGCTTTGCCTTATCGGCAAGCGCCTTCAATTCCGAATCAAAGTCACGGGGTTTGCGCATCGAAGTTCTCCATTGTGGGGTGATGCGCTGATGATAATATCGATGCTCTCCCAATGCTGTAGAGTCGTCGAGACGGCCTGATACTGAATAGTCCCGAACAGGATTTTATCATGGGAGGGCGCGCTTATACGTCGTGCCGACGTGCGCTTGGTGGCGTAGATGGAATGCCGTCATGGCGATCTTCCACCTCTCTGTTAAAGTCATCAGCCGGTCGAGCGGGCGCAGCGCTGTGGCGGCAGCGGCCTATCGTGGGGCCGAACGACTGCACGACGACCGGCTCGACCGCGACCATGATTTCACCAACAAGGACGGTGTCGTCCATTCCGAGGTGATGCTGCCGGAAGGCGCGCCGGAAGAATTTGCCGACCGCGAAAAGCTTTGGAATGCGGTGGAGGCTGCCGAGAAACGCAAGGACGCGCAGCTATCCCGCGAGGTCGAATTCGCCATTCCGCGCGAGCTGACCAAGGAACAGGGCATCGAGCTGGCCTGCGAATTCGCCGAAGCCGAGTTCGTCGAAAAGGGCATGATCGCCGACCTCAATGTGCATTGGGATATCGGCGCGGACGGCCAGCCCAAACCACACGCCCATGTCATGCTGACCATGCGCGAAGTCGGCAAAGACGGGTTCGGCGCGAAGGTGCGCGAGTGGAACAAGGCCGAGCTGGTCGAGCAGTGGCGTGAGCGCTGGCACGCGCCAGATGGAGCGTGTGTTCTCCCATGCCGCAGATGCAGGCGCAAAGGTTGTCTTGGTCGGCGACCCGCAGCAGCTCCAGGCCATCGAAGCAGGCGCTGCGTTCCGGTCGATCCACGAACGGCACGGCGGCGTCGAAATCAGCGAAGTGCGCCGCCAGCACGACGGCTGGCAGCAGGACGCCACGCGGCACCTTGCCACCGGGCGCACCGGACTTGCCATTCAAGCCTATGACCAACGCGGCATGGTCCACGCCGCCGAGACGCGGGAGGCCGCACGCGGCGAACTGATCGAGCGCTGGGAACGTGACCGACAGGCCAGCCCTGGCGATACGCGTATCATCCTCACCCATACGAACGACGAAGTGCGCGAGCTCAATGAGGCCGCGCGTGGGCGGCTGCGTGACGCGGGCGAACTGGGCATGGACGTGTCGATCAGCGCGACACGCGGAGAGCGCCAGTTCGCCAGCGGCGACCGCATCATGTTCCTGCGCAATGAGCGGGGCCTAGGCGTCAAGAATGGCACACTCGGCACCGTCGAACAGGTGACGCCGCAGCGCATGGCCGTGCGAACCGACGATGGCCGCAGTGTCGCCTTCGATACCAAAGATTACGCCCATTTGGATCACGGCTATGCCGCGACGATCCATAAGGCGCAGGGCATGACGGTCGACCGCGCCCATGTGCTGGCGACGCCGGGCATGGACAGCCACGGTGCCTATGTGGCGATGTCCCGCCACCGTGACGGCCTTGCCCTACACTATGGCCGCGACGACTTTGCCGATCAGTCGAAACTCGTGCGCACGCTCAGCCGGGAGCGCGGCAAGGACATGGCGAGCGACTACAAGCCCGAACGCCAGTTCGCTGAGCGGCGCGGGATCACGTTCCGCGAACGCATCGTCGAGATTGCACGGCAGGTGCCGGAGCGGGCGAAGTCGATCTTCTCTGGGTTCCGTCCGCGGGCTAACCGGTTCGAAGCGCTGCCCACCGAACAGGTTGGTCTTTCCGATCAGCGCCGGGCGGTCGAACGCTACGCTCGCGCCACCGCCGACATCGGGCAGATGCGTGAACAAGGGCTGCCGGTCCTGCCCCACCAGCGCGACGCGCTGGATAAGGCCGGAAAGGCGCTCGACGCGATCCGGCCCCATGGCACAGCCGACCTCGCCAGCGCCTTGCAGCGCCAGCCCTCGCTGGCCAGTGAGGCCGCCGATGGTCGCAGCCAGGGCGCGATCCGCGCCATGCAGGTCGAAGCCGAAATCCGCGCCGATCCTATTCAACGCTCTGATCGCTTTGTCAGCGACTGGCAGCGGCTCGGGCAGGTGCGTCAGGCCATGCAGCGCGATGGCGACACCAAGGGCGCGCAGAGGCTCACCAACCGTATGTCAGACATGGCGAAGGGCCTGGAGCGCGATGCGCAGGTCGAATCCCTGCTGCGCAGCCGCACCCGCGAACTTGGCATCAAAACAGAACTCGGTCGCGATCTGGCCCGCGACCTTGCCGCTTCCGTGACCATGGAGCGGAGCCGGTCAATCGGCATGGGCCTGTAGGACAAACGAAATGGAAAATGCGCAAGCCGATGACGTAGAACTGGAACTGGACCTTGAGCCGGAACCCGATCCTCCCGCCCAGGAGGCCGCAAGCGATCCCGCCGCCGAAGCGTTCGCTCGCCTTGAAGGCGAGCTGGCCCTGATGCGCCGCGCCGTGCAGCACCTTGCCGCCGAGCGCGCGGACATTGTGATACCCGACTACGGCACGACGCTGACAGACATGGCCAAGCGATTGAGTGCAATCGCACGCGGCATCAACACCATCGCCGACCACCCTGCTATGCAGTTGACGCCCGATAGCCTTGGGGCGCGCATTGAAGCCGTGGCGGAATCGGCGCGGCGATCAGACCACGACAGAATCAGGCAGGCGCGAACGGACCTGAATCATGCGACACAGGACTTGCACGCTATCACTGCTCAGGCGCGAACGGCAGGCGAGCAGCGCCAGCAACTCTTCCAGGTGGCAGGTGGCTGTATGCTCGCCGGGATATTCCTCTGGTCATTCCTTCCCGGCACCATCGCCCGCACCATGCCGGAAAGCTGGCACTGGCCGGAGCGCATCGCGACGCGGATGGTTGGCGCATCCTCGTTATGGGACGCGGGAGCGCGGATGATGCAGGCTGGTGATCCACAGGCATGGAACGCGTTGCTTCATGCCGCCGACATCCAGCGCGATAACCGGGAAGCTATTGAGGCTTGCAGGAAGTCCGCCACAACGTCGCGACAGCCCGTCCGCTGCACGGTGCGGATTCGGGCAGAAAACAAGGCCGCGCGGTGATATACTCGCCCATGAGAGACCGTGCATTATAGTCCCGCGTTGGCCCGGAAAAGATCAATCCGGCCCATGCAAAATGTGGGAACGAATGTGGGTTCAGATTTTCAGGAACTCCACTTTATCGTGAAAATACAACACGATAAAGTGGTTGACTGGTGCCCAGAAGAGGACTCGAACCTCCACGCCCTTGCGAGCGCCAGCACCTGAAGCTGGTGCGTCTACCAATTCCGCCATCTGGGCACGGTTGCGACCGGTCATTGGTGCCGGAAGCTGGGTAGGGGCGGGCCAATAGCTGTGGGGAGGGGTGGCTGTCAACGCAATCCTCGCGCTTTTGCGCGGGCTCCTCTGTCGACGGTGAAGGGATCGCGAAATGCGGGCCGGATCGCGGTTATTATCGGGGGGGCTGCGACAGCTATTCAACCCGCCGCCAATTGCAGCCTTCGGCGGGCCTCCGCCTCACCGATCAAGGGTAGCAGTTCGCCCATATCGGGGCCGTGATCCATGCCGGTTAACGCTTGCCGTAACGGCAGGAACAACGCCCGGCCCTTGCGCTGCGTTGCTTGCTTCAACGCCGTGGTGAGCGCGGCCCAGGGGTTGTCGCCCCACGTCAGCAGGCGGGCGGCGTCGGCCAGAAAGGCTTTGTCCTCCGGAGTGAAATCGCCCTGGGTGATCGGGCCGGTGACCAGCCGCCACCATTCGCCCGCCTCATCGACATGCGCCAGATTGGGCCTGATCGCATGCCACCCGGCCTCGTCCATGCCCTGCGGAAGCCGGTGCTGAACCGCCGTATAGGGCAGTTGGTGGACGATCGCTGCGTTGAGACGATCGAGGTCTTCGTCGTCAAACTTCGCGGGCGCGCGGCCGAAGGTCGACAGGTCGAAACCGGCAATCAGCGCAGCCCGATCGGCAATGGGTTCAACCGGCTGCGACGTGCCGAGCCGCGCCAGCAATGCGATGATCGCTTCGGGTTCAATCCCGCGTTGGCGAAAGGCATCGCAGCCAAGCGAGCCGAGGCGCTTTGACAGCTTACCTTCACGCCCCACCAGCAGCGCTTCATGCGCGAATTCCGGAACGCATTTTGCTGCACCATTTGTTGTAGCAAATCCCGCAGCAAAAAGTGCAGTAAAGATTTGAATTTGAACAGCAGTATTGGAAACGTGGTCTTCACCGCGCAGCACCTGGGTAACACCCATATCAATGTCGTCGACCGCGCTTGGCATCATGTAGAGCCATGAACCATCGGCGCGGCGTATGACCGGATCGGATAGCTGCGCCGGATCGAATTTCTGCGGCCCGCGAATTGCATCATCCCATGCGATCGGTTCGCCGTGGTCAAGCTGGAAACGCCAGTGCGGCGTGATGCCATCGGCGTGTTTGGCAGCGCGCTCCGCATCGGACAATGCCATCACCGCGCGATCGTAAATCGGGGGCAGCCCGCGTCCCAGTGCGATCTTGCGCTTCACTTCGAGTTCCTGCGCGCTTTCATAGCAGGGATAAATCCGCCCGGCGGCCCGCAAAGCGGCAAAGGCCGCCTCGTATCGGTCTAGCCGCAGGGATTGGCGTTCTTCGCGATCCCAGTTGAGGCCCAGCCACGCCAGATCCGCGCAAATGGCGTCGACATAGTCCTCCCGGCTGCGGGCCGCGTCGGTGTCATCGATCCGCAGGATGAAGGTGCCCGACGATTGGCGCGCCAGCATCCAGTTATGCAGCGCGGTGCGGATATTGCCGACATGCAGGCGGCCGGTGGGCGATGGGGCGAAACGGGTGGTGGTGGGTGCAGTGGTCATGGCCGAAAGCGGTAAAGCGCACACCGCCCGCCCGCAAGCGTTCACACCATTCGCATCTCTGCCGCGACCAGCGCCAGCGCGCCTTCCCACAGGCGGTGCATCCGGTCGGCACGGATCAATCCCGTCAGCGCAGCTTCAAAGCCCACGCGGTCGCCCGCCGCAGCTGCGTCCACAAACGCGCCAATGGTAGCCTCATCATGGCTGAGCAAGCAGCAGCAGAAACGGGAAATTTGGATGTTTTCCGGCCAGATCGCAGCGATTTCCTGCGCCAGCATCAGCGCCTTTGCCGCGACGTCGACCCCGTGCAGGCGGGCCGCCAATTCGGGCACCGGATCGCGCCCGATCCGATCATGCAGCGCGATTAGCCGCAATGCGTGGATGAAGCGGCTCGCAATCGGCCCCAGCGCGTCGGCCCGCGGCGGCTGCGCCAAAGCGGCAATGATGGTGCGCGCGGTGGCGGTAGGGGTGTGGGGCCGGGACATGGAGCCTCGCTTGTGCTGCGTGTGAATGATGACCGCATGGCTAGCTTAATTGCGAGTGCGTTGCAATAGCATTATATGCCCCTCAGCGCGGCCCGCTGCGCACATTGACAAAGATACTGGCAAAGAAAAGCCCCGCCAGAGCATTGGCTCCAGCGGGGCAATTCATGGATCGCAATAACGCCGGAGTGGATTACTCCTCGCCAGCGTCCTCGATATCCGATGCCGGCGCCGCAGCAGCCATCGCCGCCATTGCTGCCTTCATCTTCTCTTCGGAGCCGACTGCGTCCGCTGCGGGTTCAGCTTCGCGCTGGCCGCTGGCGGCGAGCGCATCCTGCTGCTTCTTCCACGCGGCCTTCAGCGCAGCGTCGCGGCTGTTGGCGGTCACGCGCAACCTGTTCATGCCCGCGCCCGTACCGGCGGGGATGAGGCGGCCAACGATGACGTTTTCCTTCAGCCCGACCAGCGTATCCTTCTTCCCTTCAACCGCCGCCTGTGTCAGCACACGGGTGGTTTCCTGGAACGAGGCTGCCGAGATGAAGCTGCGGGTCTGCAGGCTTGCCTTGGTGATCCCGAGCAGGATCGGCACCCCTTCAGCGGGCTGCTTACCCTTGCCCAACTTGGCATTATATTCCAACATTTCAGCCAGATCGAGCTGTTCGCCCGGCAGCAGGGTGGTATCGCCGCCATTGGTGATTTCAACCTTTTGCAGCATCTGGCGAACGATCACCTCAATGTGCTTGTCGTTGATCTTCACGCCCTGAAGCCGGTACACTTCCTGGATTTCGTCGACCATATATTCGGACAAGGCCTCGACACCCATCACCTCAAGGATGTCGTGCGGGTTGGGCGATCCGGAAACAAGGGTGTCCCCCTTCTTCACATAGTCGCCTTCCTGCACGTCAATCACCTTGGTCTTGGCGATCAGGTATTCCACCGGATCACCTTCCTCGGGGATGATCGCGATCTTGCGTTTCGCCTTGTATTCACGGACGAATTCGATCCGACCGGAAATCTTGGCGATCACCGAAACGTCCTTGGGCATACGCGCTTCGAACAGTTCGGCCACCCGCGGCAGACCGCCGGTGATGTCGCGGGTCTTGGCGGCTTCGCGGCTGGCGCGGGCGACGATATCGCCGGCTTCAACCGTCTGGCCATCCTCGACCGAAAGCGTGGTGCCCGGAGCCAGCATATAACGCGCCGCTTCGGTCTCGCCCTCGCCTTCGGCAAGCAAGGTCATGCGCGGACGCAGGTCTTCCTTCTTCTTGCGGCCCGTAGCGCGGTTTTCGGTCACCACGCGCTGGGCAATGCCGGTGGCGTCATCAAGCTGTTCTTCGAGCGTGATGCCCTCGATCAGATCCTGATACTTCACCACGCCCGATTGTTCGGTGATGATCGGCAGGGTGAACGGATCCCACTCGGCAATCCGGTCACCGATCTTCACATGGTCGCCATGCTTGAACATCAACACCGTGCCATAGGGCACCTTGTGCATCTCGCGCTCGCGCCCTTCGGCATCGATCACCGCGATTTCACCATTGCGTGCCAAGCTGAGGGCACGGCCGCGCTTGTCGGTAATGGTCGGCATGTCACGGAATTCGACACGGCCTTCCGAAATCGCCTCAAGGTGGCTGGTTTCGTTGATCTGCGCCGCGCCGCCGATGTGGAACGTCCGCATCGTCAGCTGCGTGCCGGGTTCACCGATCGATTGCGCCGCGATAACACCGACGGCTTCACCGATATTGACCGGGGTGCCGCGGGCAAGATCACGGCCATAACAGCTCGCGCACACGCCCTGTTCGGCCTGACACACCAGCGGAGAACGGATCTTCGCCGACTGGACTTCAGCCGCCTCGATATCCACCACCATCGCTTCGTCGAGCAGGGTGCCTGACTTTACGATGACTTCACCGGTTGCGGCGTTGAGGACATCTTCCGCCACGGTGCGGCCCAGAATGCGCTCACCCAGCGACGCGATCACGCTGCCGCCCTGCACGATGGCGCGCATTTCGAGCGCGTTTTCGGTCTTGCAGTCTTCTTCGGTGATGACGCAATCCTGCGACACGTCGACCAGACGGCGGGTCAGGTAGCCCGAGTTGGCGGTCTTCAACGCCGTATCCGCGAGGCCCTTGCGCGCGCCGTGGGTGGAGTTGAAGTATTCAAGAACGGTCAGACCTTCCTTGAAGTTCGAAATGATCGGGGTTTCGATGATCTCGCCCGAAGGCTTGGCCATCAGCCCGCGCATCCCGGCCAGCTGCTTCATCTGCGCCGGCGAACCACGCGCGCCGGAGTGGCTCATCATGTAGATCGAGTTGATCTGCGCTTCCTTGCCGTCCGCGTCGATCGGGGTTGCCTTGATCTCGGCCATCATCGCGTCGGCAACCATGTCACCGCACTTCGACCAGGCGTCGATCACCTTGTTGTATTTTTCCTGCTGGGTGATCAGACCGTCCTGATATTGCTGTTCATAGCCAGCCACCAGTTCCTTGGTCTCATCCACCATCTTCACCTTGGCGTCGGGGATGATCATGTCATCCTTGCCAAAGCTGATCCCGGCCTTGAACGCGTAGCGGAAGCCGAGGCTCATGATCGCGTCGGCAAACAGCACCGTGTCCTTCTGGCCGGTGTGGCGATAGACCTGATCGATCACGTCGGCGATTTCCCGCTTGGTCAGCAGGTGGTTGATGATGTCGAACGGCACCTTGTGGTTTTTGGGCAGGCATTCGCCAATCAGCATCCGGCCCGGCGTCGTTTCAAACCGCTGCATCGCCACCTTGCCGTGTTCATCGGCCTGCGGAACGCGGGCGATGATCTTGGTGTGGAGCGTGACCGCCTTGGTTTCCAGCGCCTGATGCACTTCGGCCATGTCGGAGAAGCGCTGGAGCCGCTCAACCTTGGTGCCATCGGCGTTTTCGAGGTATTCGGGGTGCTTTTCCTGCCGCTCCATCGAGAGGTAGTAGATCCCCAGAACCATGTCCTGCGACGGCACGATGATCGGCTTGCCGTTGGCAGGCGAAAGGATGTTGTTCGTGCTCATCATCAGCACGCGCGCTTCCAGCTGGGCTTCGAGCGACAGCGGCACGTGGACGGCCATCTGGTCGCCGTCAAAGTCGGCGTTGAAGGCCGCACACACCAGCGGGTGAAGCTGGATCGCCTTGCCTTCGATCAGCACGGGTTCAAACGCCTGAATGCCCAAGCGGTGCAGCGTCGGCGCACGGTTGAGCATGACGGGGTGTTCGCGGATCACTTCGTCAAGGATGTCCCAGACTTCCTTGCGTTCCTTTTCGACCCACTTCTTGGCCTGCTTCAAGGTCATCGACAGGCCCTTGGCATCGAGCCGCGCGTAGATGAACGGCTTGAACAGTTCGAGCGCCATCTTCTTGGGCAAGCCGCACTGGTGCAGCTTCAATTCCGGCCCGATGACGATCACCGAACGGCCCGAATAATCGACGCGCTTGCCGAGCAGGTTCTGACGGAAGCGGCCCTGCTTGCCCTTGAGCATGTCGGACAGCGATTTCAGCGGGCGCTTGTTGGTGCCGGTGATGACGCGGCCACGGCGGCCATTGTCGAACAGCGCATCGACCGCTTCCTGCAGCATCCGCTTTTCATTGCGCACGATGATGTCGGGCGCGCGCAGTTCGATCAGGCGCTTCAGACGGTTGTTGCGGTTGATGACGCGGCGATAGAGGTCGTTGAGATCCGAGGTCGCAAAGCGGCCGCCATCCAGCGGCACCAGCGGGCGCAGTTCGGGCGGGATGACCGGGATCACTTCCAAGATCATCCATTCGGGGCGGTTGCCCGAATCGATGAAGCTTTCGACCACTTTCAGCCGCTTGATGATCTTCTTGGGCTTGAGCAGCGACTTGGTGGTGGCGAGCTCTTCCATCAACGCATCACGCTCGGCTTCAAGGTCGAGCTGGATCAGCATGGTGCGCACGGCTTCCGCGCCGATATCGGCGGTGAAGGCGTCTTCGCCATATTCGTCCTGCGCTTCGAGCAGTTCGTCTTCGGTCATCAGCTGGAATTTCTCCAGCGGGGTGAGGCCCGGTTCGGTGACGATGTAGCTTTCGAAATAGAGCACGCGCTCAAGCTGCTTCAACTGCATATCGAGCAGCAGGCCGATGCGCGATGGCAGCGACTTCAGGAACCAGATATGCGCAACCGGCGCGGCCAGTTCGATGTGGCCCATGCGTTCGCGGCGCACCTTGGTCACGGTGACTTCAACGCCGCACTTTTCGCAGACGACGCCCTTGTACTTCATGCGCTTGTACTTGCCGCACAGGCATTCGTAATCCTTCACGGGGCCGAAGATGCGCGCGCAGAACAACCCGTCACGTTCGGGCTTGAACGTGCGGTAGTTGATGGTTTCGGGCTTCTTGATCTCACCATAGGACCACGAGCGAATCCGCTCGGGGCTGGCGATGCCGATCTGGATCTGGTCAAAGGTTTCAGGCTTGGCCAGCTGGTTGGAGAATTTGCTAAGATCGTTCATGACTGTGTTCCCTTAGGGGGATAAAACTCGAAGGCGGATGGCGCGGGGCCGAAGCCCCGCGCCCTATTCCGCTGCAATCGCGCTGTAATCGGTCTGGTCGGCGTCATCATCGTCGAGGATCGACTTCAGTTCGACGTTCAGACCTAGCGAGCGCATTTCCTTGACGAGAACGTTGAAGCTCTCAGGAATGCCGGCCTCGAAGGTATCGTCACCCTTGACGATGGCTTCGTAAACCTTGGTGCGCCCGACCACGTCATCGGACTTCACCGTCAGCATTTCCTGCAAGGTGTAGGCCGCGCCGTAGGCTTGCAGCGCCCAGACTTCCATTTCGCCGAAGCGCTGGCCGCCGAACTGCGCCTTACCGCCCAGCGGCTGCTGGGTGACGAGGCTGTAGGGCCCGATCGAACGCGCGTGGATCTTGTCATCGACCAAGTGGTGCAGTTTGAGCATATAGATGATGCCCACCGTAACCTTGCGGTCAAACGCATCGCCCGTGCGACCATCATACAGCACCGACTGGCCCGAGGAATCGATCCCGGCCTTGACCAGCATTTCCGACACGTCGGGTTCACGCGCGCCGTCAAACACCGGCGTTCCCATCGGCACGCCTGCGGAAACATTGGTGGCGAGTTCGACAATGCTGGCGGTCGAACGGCTTTCGAGGTCTTCGAAATATTGTTCGCCGTAAACATCCTTCAACCGTTCCATCACGGCTTCGGGCGGTTTCACATTGGCATAGTCTTCGGCCGCGTGGGGATTGGCGCGTTTCCACTCTTCGAGCTTGTCCGCGATATCCATACCGAGCGCCCGCGCGGCAAAGCCGAGATGGGTTTCAAAGATCTGCCCGACATTCATGCGCGACGGCACGCCCAGCGGATTGAGCACGATATCAACCGGCGTCCCATCGGCGAGGAACGGCATGTCCTCGACCGGCAGGATACGACTGACCACGCCCTTGTTGCCGTGGCGCCCGGCCATTTTATCGCCGGGCTGCATCTTGCGTTTGATCGCCACGAACACCTTGACCATCTTGAGCACACCCGGTGCCAGATCATCGCCGCGTTCCAGCTTTTCCTTACGGTCGGCAAACTTGGCATCGATCAGCGCGGCAGCTTCGTCATACTGCGACTTGATCGCTTCGATCTGCGACTGACGCCCATCATCGGCCACTGCGAATTTGAACCATTCGTAGCGGTCGATCTGGTCGAGCATCTCTGCGGTAATCTCGGCGCCTTTCTTGATGCCTTTGGGCGCGGCGCTTGCCACCTGACCCAGCAGCATGTCGTGCAGGCGATTATAGGTCGCGCGGTTGAGGATGTTGCGTTCATCCGCGCAATCCTTGCGCAGATGTTCGATTTCCTCGTTCTGGATCGCACGGGTACGATCATCGATTTCGATCCCGTGACGGTTGAACACCCGCACTTCCACGATCGTGCCCGCCACGCCCGGCGGCAGCCGCAGCGATGTATCGCGCACGTCAGACGCCTTTTCGCCGAAGATGGCGCGCAGCAGCTTTTCTTCCGGCGTCATCGGGCTTTCACCCTTGGGCGTGATCTTGCCGACCAGAATATCGCCCGGATGCACTTCTGCCCCGACATAGACGATCCCGGCTTCGTCGAGGTTGCGCAGCGCTTCCTCACCGACATTGGGAATGTCGCGGGTGATGTCTTCCGGCCCCAGTTTGGTATCGCGGGCCATGACTTCGAATTCCTCGATATGGATCGAGGTGAACACGTCATCTTTCACGATCCGTTCCGAAAGCAGGATCGAATCTTCGTAGTTGTAACCATTCCACGGCATGAACGCGACGAGGCTGTTGCGCCCCAGCGCCAGTTCACCCAGATCGGTCGACGGGCCATCGGCGATAATATCGCCCTGTTCGATAACTTCGCCCACCTTCACCAGCGGCCGCTGATTGATGCAGGTGTTCTGGTTCGACCGCTGGAACTTTTGCAGCGTGTAGATGTCGACTCCGGACTGACCCGGCTCGACATCGCCGATCGCACGGATCACGATGCGGGTGGCGTCGACCTGATCGACGATCCCGCCGCGCTTGGCCGCAATCGCCGCGCCGCTATCGCGCGCGACGGTTTCTTCCATCCCGGTGCCGACCCACGGGGCTTCGGCCTTGACCAGCGGCACTGCCTGGCGCTGCATGTTCGATCCCATCAACGCGCGGTTGGCGTCATCGTTTTCCAGGAACGGGATCAGCGATGCAGCCACCGAAACCAGCTGTTTCGGCGACACATCCATCAGCGTGACGTGCTCACGCGGCGCCATCAGGTTGTCGCCATTGTGGCGCGCGGAAACGAGTTCTTCGACAAAGCTGCCGTCGTCGTTCAGTTCGGCCGAAGCCTGCGCAACCGTGTGCTTCTGCTCCTCCATCGCGGAGAGGTAGATCACGTCGGCGGTCACCTTGCCGTCGATCACCTTGCGATAGGGGGTTTCGATGAAGCCGTATTTGTTGACGCGGCTGAACGAAGCCAGCGAGTTGATCAGGCCGATGTTCGGGCCTTCGGGCGTTTCAATCGGGCAGATCCGGCCATAATGGGTCGGGTGAACGTCGCGCACTTCAAAGCCTGCACGTTCGCGGGTCAAACCGCCCGGGCCCAAAGCCGAAACGCGGCGTTTGTGGGTGACTTCGCCCAGCGGATTGGTCTGATCCATGAACTGCGACAGCTGCGATGAGCCGAAGAATTCACGCACCGCAGCCACCGCCGGCTTGGCGTTGATCAGGTCGTTCGGCATCACGGTCGAGACATCGACCGACGACATCCGCTCCTTGACCGCGCGCTCCATGCGCAGCAGGCCGACGCGGTACTGGTTTTCCAGCAGCTCGCCCACCGAACGCACCCGGCGGTTGCCGAGGTTGTCGATATCATCGACATCGCCCTTGCCGTCTTTCAGGCCGACCAGTTCCTTGACCACCGCAAGGATATCTTCCTTGCGCAGCGTGGTCACGGTGTCTTCGGCATCGAGGCCAAGACGCATGTTGAGTTTGACGCGGCCCACAGCCGACAGGTCATAGCGTTCGGCATCGAAGAACAGGCCTTCGAACAATGCCTCAGCGGTTTCCTTCGTCGGCGGCTCGCCCGGACGCATCACCTTGTAGATCGATTCGAGGCCCTCATCACGGTTTTCGGCCTTATCAACCTTGAGCGTGTTGCGGATCCACGGGCCGGTGTTGATTTCGTCGATGTCGAGCAGTTCGAGCCGGTCGATCCCGGCCTTGTCGAAGGCCTCGACGTGTTCAAGCGTCAACTCGTCACCGGCTTCGATATGGATGCGGCCGGTGCTTTCATCGATCATGTCGCGCGCGGCATAGCGGCTGACGACTTCTTCGGTCGGCAGCAGCAGATTGGCGAGGCCATCCTTGGCCGCCTTGTTGGCAGCGCGCGGGGAAATTTTCTGCCCGGCGGGGAACACTTCTTCGCCGGTGGCGGCGTCGATCAGCGGAAAGGTCGGCTTTGACCCGCGCCATTGTTCGGCCACGAACGGGATCTTCCACCCGTCTTTCGCGCGTTCCCACACCACGGTGTCGTAGAAATGCGCCAGGATTTCTTCGGCATCAAGGCCCAGCGCATAAAGCAGCGCGGTGACCGGCAGCTTGCGCTTGCGATCGATGCGGACGTTGACGATGTCCTTGGCGTCGAATTCGAAATCGAGCCACGAACCGCGATAGGGGATCACGCGGGCAGCAAACAGCAGCTTGCCCGACGAATGGGTCTTGCCGCGGTCATGATCGAACAACACGCCCGGCGAACGGTGCATCTGCGACACGATCACGCGTTCGGTGCCGTTGACGATAAAGGTGCCGTTATCGGTCATGAGCGGCATGTCGCCCATGTAAACGTCCTGCTCCTTGATATCGAGCACCGAGCGGGTTTCGGTTTCCTGATCCACTTCGAACACGATCAGGCGCAACGTCACCTTCATCGGAGCGGCATAGGTGATCCCGCGCTGACGACATTCGGTGGTGTCGTATTTGGGTTCTTCGAGTTCGTAATGCACGAAATCAAGCTCGGCAGTGCCGGCGAAATCGCGGATCGGGAACACAGAGCGCAGGGTCTTTTCGAGGCCGGAGACATAACCCGTCGCCTTGTCCGAGCGCAGGAACTGTTCGTAGCTTTCGCGCTGAACCTCGATCAGGTTCGGCATCTGCACCACTTCGTGGATATCGCCGAAGATCTTGCGGATGCGCTTTTTCGCGGTGCCCTCGGCCTTGCGGCTGCGGGTGACGGGCGTCTTCGCCTTGGTTGCCATGGAGGAGATGTGCCTCTTTGATTGGGCCGCGCGAAGCTTATCCGCGCGGACAGGAAAATATCGTGTCGTTCCGCGCGAATGGGTGCCGATTGCGACGCACAAGCGCTGCGCGCCCTGCACCACTCTTCGAAGAATGATACTGGCAGCAGCCGATCAAAATGCGTCGCGAAAATGGCGTGTCGCCGCTTCCATTCCCAGACCGATACCCGCGCATGAATCAGTCCTGCTCGAAGCGAGCGAGAACGCGCCATGTAGGATTGCGCCCCGTGCCTGTCAACGCTGCGCGGGAATGATCGCGCCGAGTTTGACGGGTTTACTGAAAAACAACGCTCATAATATCGTTATTCAATATTATTGATTGACGATAAGCCGCGAATCAGGCTAGAAAGGTTTTATCGACATACGATGTGAACATTAAAGGAAATCGATATGAACCATGTTTTCAATCACACGCTTGCTGTTGTTGCCGCCTGCGTCCTCGCCTTTGGATCAATCGGTGCAATCGTTGCCGTGCCCCCTGTGCAGACTCACGTCACGCACGTCGCTTTTGAAATCGCATGATTGACCCACTCCAACCGGGAATAATGACCATGAGCAACCACCGTTACCAACCCAACGACCCTTTGTTGGCCATCGCCAAGGCAATTATCTGGCTGATCCTTGGGGTAATGACCTTTGCCGGGATCATCGTTTTGATCTGCATTCCGGGTATTCTCATCTTTGGCGGCGAATTTGTGAATGCGGCAGATATCGCGCCGCTTACAGCTGGCACACGGGCCCTGATCGCGCTGCTGCTCGCGGGTGTGGCAGCCCTGTTGTATCTCGCGTGGCGCTTCTTCCAATCCATGCTGGCAATCGTCCGCAGTGTTGGCGAAGGCGATCCGTTCATACCCGCCAATGCTGATCGGCTGACAGCGATGGGCTGGATCATGCTGGCCATCAATATTGCCGCCATCCCGCTTGCGATTCTTGGCACCTATATTGCCAGCATTGCCGGGGAAGATGCGATCTCGGTGGACGCGGGGGTTGATTTTGGCGGCATCATTCTCGTCCTCACATTGTTCATCCTCGCCCGCGTCTTCCGCCAAGGTGCGGCAATGCGCAACGACCTGGAAGGAACCGTCTGATGCCACCCATCAATGATGACATCGAAGGAACCGGGATCATGGTGAAACTTGACGACTTGCTCTACGCCCGCCGCATGACGTTGACACAGCTGGCCGAACGGGTCGGCCTTACCCTCGCCAACCTGTCGATCCTCAAGACCGGCAAGGCCAAGGCGATCCGCTTCTCCACCCTCGCCGCAATCTGCCGCGAGCTGGAATGCCAGCCGGGCGATCTGCTCGCCTACGAGGGAGAGTAGAAAGCAAGCGTGAGTCCCCGCGCAGGCGGGGACCTCAGGATGGCTTGAGCTACCCTGACTGAGGCCCCCGCCTGCGCGGGGGCTCACACCATAGATGGCTGAGGCTCATGCTTTTGATTGACTTTGCCCCGCCGGTAGCTAATGGCCCCGCCCGACCACTCCGGTGGTCATCCGTCCGAGACAGTTGGTGAAGGCAATCGGGCCTTCTTAATTTCCAGCCTAGACGGGGAAACGAGATTCCGGCGATTTTGCGCAAGCAATCGCCCGCGTGCTGGCCGTGATGCTGGCGCACACCCTCCTTCCCTTTCGACGGACTCGCCCGTGTTCGGAGCCTCGGCCCCGCGCGCGGACAAACCCCCGCCTTCGCGGGGGCAAGCTGTAGCCGGTCGTTCGGGAGCCATCCTGCGCGGCCATTAGTGAAGGAGTATGGCATGGATCGTTCGCAGAAAGCCGACGCGGTTGCCCAGCTCAATGCGGTCTTCAACGAGGTTGCCGTGGTGGTTGTCACCCGTAACCTCGGCATGACGGTGGCCCAGTCCACCGCCCTGCGCCTGAAGATGCGCGATGCTGGCGCCACCTACAAGGTTGCGAAGAACCGTCTCGCCAATCTCGCCCTTGAAAACACCGACTATGTCGGGCTTGGTGACATGCTCACCGGCCCGGTCGGGCTGGCCTGGTCGACTGACCCGGTCGCGGCTGCCAAGGCCGCTGTCGAATTCGCCAAAACGAACGACAAGCTTGAAATCGTCGGCGGTTCGATGGGTTCGGTGGTGCTCGATGAAGCCGGGATCAAGGCGCTTGCCTCGATGCCGAGCCTCGACGAGCTGCGCGCCAAGCTCATCGGTCTGGTCAACGCCCCGGCGACGAAAATCGCCCAGGTCGTTACCGCGCCCGCCGCGAAGGTCGCCCGTGTTTTCGCCGCTTACGCGGACAAGGCAGCCTAAGAGACGTTTTTCGTCAGACGAAACAATCTGGGGCGCTTTTGCCCCGCCACAATTTGGAGTGAACCATCATGGCTGATATTGCCAAGCTTGTTGAAGAACTTTCGAAGCTGACCGTGCTTGAAGCGGCAGACCTTGCCAAGGCGCTCGAAGAAGCATGGGGCGTCAGCGCCGCTGCTGCGGTTGCGGTTGCAGCCGGCCCTGCCGCTGCGGCTGAAGCTGTCGAAGAGCAGACCGAATTCGACGTCATCCTGACCGGCGACGGCGGGAAGAAGATCCAGGTCATCAAGGAAGTCCGCGCCATCACTGGTCTGGGCCTGACCGAAGCCAAGACCCTCGTGGAATCGGCTCCGAAGGCGATCAAGGAAGGCATCAACAAGGCCGAAGCCGAAGACATCAAGGGCAAGATCGAAGCAGCCGGCGGCACCGTCGAGCTCAAGTAAGCTTGACCACAAGTTTTGCGGGTGTCTTGAAGCACTCGCAGATGGGAGGGCGGCGCCAGCGATGGTGCCGCCCTTTTTGCATCTCCACGGGCCTTTTCCGCCCTGCGCCCGCTTTGGTGCTTTCCCCGAATCGCGGCTGCGCCTATCCGGGCCGGCTTGCCTGTCGGTAGGCACCGGAACGATCATGCAACAGGCCATACCCCTCCACACGCCCACTTGGGGCCAGGAACTGCGCGCGACGCTGGGGCTGGCGGGGCCGTTGGCGGCTGCCAATCTGCTGCAAATGCTGACCTATGCGGTCGACGTGATCTTCATCGCCCGGCTGGGTGAGGAGGAACTGGCAGGATCGGCGCTGGCGGTGTCGCTGTTCGGGCTGGTGCTGTGGGCGCTGACCGGATTGATCGGTGCAGTCGCGCCGCTGATTGCCGAATCGGTCGGCGCACGCGCGCCTGCGCTGCGCCCCGTGCGGCGCTCGGTGCGGATGGCTTTATGGCTGGCGGTGATCGCCGGGATTGGCGGGATGGGGCTGTGCCTGCTGCTCGATCCGATCATGCGTGTGTCGGGCCAGCAGGCGGGCATTATGGCGCTGGCCAACCAGTATAATAACGTGATCGTTTTCTCGATGGTCCCGATGCTGCTGGCGGCGGTGCTGCGCAATTTCGTCTCGGCGTTGGGCCGCCCTATCTTTGCCACCGCGATCACCGGGCTGGGCATTTTCGTCAACGCGCTGGCCAATTACGCCTTTATTTACGGCAATCTCGGCGCGCCGGAAATGGGCTTGGCCGGGGCCGCCGTGGCCACGATCATCACCGCGTTCTTCACGCTGGGCACCTATATTGCCGCGATCCGGTTTGACCGGCGGCTGCACCGCTATCACGTGTTGGGCAGGATCTGGTCGCCCGATTGGGCGCGGCTGAAGCAGATTGTCCGGATCGGCACCCCGATTGCGCTGACGATCACCGCCGAGGCAGGCATTTTCGGGGCAGCAGCGTTTCTGATGGGGCGGTTTGGCGCGGCAGAGCTGGCGGGGCATACCGTAGCGTTGCAACTGGCCGCGATGGCATTTCAGGTGCCGTTCGGGGTCGGTCAGGCTGCGGCCATCCGGGTCGGCTATTTCTATGGTGCGCGCGATCCGGTGGGCGTGGCGCGGGCTGGCTGGGTGGCGCTGGGGATCGGCACGGGTTTCATGGTGCTGACCGCGGGCGCGATGGTTGCATTCCCCGAATTGCTGCTGACGATCTATGTCGATCCCGCCGCGCCGGCCAATGCCGCGCTGGTTGGTTTCGCGCTGCAATACCTGGTGCTGGCGGCGATATTTCAGCTGGCGGACGGGGTGCAGGCGGTGGCGGCTGGCGCGCTCAGGGGCTTGCAGGATACCCGCGTGCCGATGTGGATCGCGATTTTCAGCTATTGGGTGCCGGGCATCGGCATGTCGGTCGGCCTCGGGTTCTTCACCCCGCTGGAAGGCACCGGCGTGTGGATCGGGCTGGCCACCGGGCTGTTCTTTGCCGCCGCGCTGCTGATCTGGCGCTGGTATCGACGCGAAGCGCTGGGCCTGACATTGCGCAGGCTTACGCCGCAATCGTCCTGACTTCGCGTTGCGGGAACGGAATGGTGATGCCGACCTCGCCAAACCGGACTTTGGCAGCCTCGGTCAATGCCCACGACAGCGCGAGGTAATCATCGGTCGGGCACCACACCCGCATTCCGATGGTGACCCAGCTATCCGCCAGCGCCGATACAAACACCACCGGCTCAGGTTCTGCCAGGACGCGCTCGTCCGCGCTGGCCAACGCCAGCAATTCCGTGCGCGCCTGTTCGATATTGTCTGAATAGCCAATGCCGATCAGCAGTTCGAACCGGCGGGTCGGCATCCGGGTAAAGTTGACGATCGGCTTGTTCCACAATTCATTGTTGGGAACCATTACATACAGCCCGTCATACTGGAGGATTTCGGTGGTAAACAGGCCAATGCCCTGAACCGTGCCGGTGACGGTGCCCGCACTAATCGCCTCCCCCACCCGGAACGGCCGCTGGATCAGGATCATCACCCCCGCCGCGACATTGCTGAGCGTGCCTTGCAGTGCGAGGCCAACCGCCAGCGCCAGACCGCCAAGCGCGGCGATAATGCTGGTGGTCCGCACCCCAAACTGGGTCAGCACTGTAATTATCAGCACCACCCACAGGGCATATTTGATGATGTTGCTGAGGAACTTTGCAACCGTCGGTTCAACCCGCCCGGAACGGATCAGCGCGCGGTCAGCCGCCTTTGACAGCAACCGGACAAGGATCACCCCGATCACCAATACCGCGATTGCCCCGACTAATTGCGGGATGCTTTCGCGCAGCCAGACCAGCGCCTGCGCGGCGATATCGAATTCGTTTGCGAGTTTCGCGTTGAGGTTGGCGAGCTTCGGACTGGTCATCGGGGGAATGGCTCCATCGGATGGGCCGCGGCTTTGCGCGGGATCGGTCGGGTTGCGGTGCCAGATAAACGACCGGGCCAGCGCTGACCACCCCGTGCGGCAAATCAACTGCGCCGTGAATTTTTTGCGGCTCAGCCCTTGATTCATTCGCAGCCCACGACCAAATGCGCCCCGTTGGCACTCTCAAGCGGAGAGTGCCAAGATACCTCATTCATTCAAGGAAAGGTCATCATCATGGCATTTCGTCCGCTGCACGACCGCGTTGTGGTCCGTCGCATCGAAGCCGACCAGAAAACCGCTGGCGGCATCATTATCCCCGATAGCGCTCAGGAAAAGCCGAGCGAAGGCGAAATCGTCGCCGTTGGCGAAGGCGCCCGTGACGAAGACGGCGACCGCATCCCGATGGATGTCAAGGCCGGCGACCGCGTGTTGTTCGGCAAGTGGTCGGGTACCGAAGTCAAGATCGACGGCGAAGACCTGCTGATCATGAAGGAAAGCGACATCATGGGGATCATCGGCTGATCGCCTGACCCCACAAGCTTTTCCTTTCCAAACAACCAATTTCAGGAGAAACAATCATGGCTGCCAAGGACGTAAAGTTCGGCCGCGAAGCGCGCGAAGGCATTCTGCGCGGCGTCGATATCCTCGCCAACGCCGTCAAGGTCACGCTCGGCCCCAAGGGTCGCAACGTCGTGATCGACAAGAGCTTCGGTGCCCCGCGCATCACCAAGGACGGCGTTACCGTCGCCAAGGAAATCGAGCTCAAGGACAAGTTCGAAAACATGGGCGCGCAGATGCTGCGCGAAGTCGCCAGCCGGGCGAATGATTCGGCTGGTGACGGCACCACCACCGCCACCGTGCTCGCTCAGGCGATCGTTACCGAAGGCATGAAGTCGGTTGCTGCCGGCATGAACCCGATGGATCTGAAGCGCGGTATCGATCAGGCCGTTACCGCCGTGGTCGCCGATCTCAAGAAGCGCTCCAAGGACGTTTCGGGCAGCTCGGAAATCGCGCAGGTCGGGATCATCTCGGCCAATGGCGACGTGGAA
>JAHJSJ010000069.1 GCA_018830415.1 Alphaproteobacteria bacterium
CAGCGGCCAGCGTCGGCCTTGCCGGGTTGGATGATGCGGCATGGGCGGCGCATTTCGGGCGGTTCGCAGCCCTGCCCGGCAATCTGCCGCAACCGCTCGCGCTCAGATACCACGGGCACCAGTTCCGCGTGTACAACCCCGAAATCGGCGACGGGCGCGGGTTTCTGTTTGCACAACTGCGCGATGGCGCGGGACGGCTGATGGATCTGGGCACCAAGGGATCGGGCACCACCCCGCACAGCCGCAGCGGTGACGGGCGGTTGACACTGAAAGGCGCGGTGCGCGAGATTCTGGCCACCGAAATGCTCGAAGCGCTGGGGGTCAACACGTCAAAAACCCTGTCGGTGATCGAAACCGGCGAAGACCTGTGGCGGAGTGACGAGCCATCACCCACGCGATCAGCGGTGATGGTGCGGCTATCGCATTCGCACATCCGCATCGGCACATTCCAGCGCTTGCTGGCGCTCGAACTGCCGGGCGAAATGGCGCAGCTGGTCAATTACTGCCTCACCCACTTCCCCGGCCCGCCCCCGCCCGACGATGCGCCCGCGCGCGATGAACCGGCGGTGCAACTGATGCACCACGTCGTCGAACGCATGGCCGATCTCGCCGCCAGTTACATGGTCGCAGGCTTTGTCCACGGGGTGCTCAACACCGATAACATGAACGTGACGGGCGAAAGTTTCGATTACGGCCCGTGGCGCTGGCTGCCCGAATGGGATCCGGGGTTCACCGCCGCCTATTTCGACCATGCGGGGCTGTATGCCTTTGGCCGCCAGCCCGAGTCGCTGCACTGGAATTGCGGACAGTTCGCCGTCGCGCTGCGCAGCCTCGCGGACAGCGTCCCGCTGATTGCCGCGCTCGAACGGTTCGGGCCGCTCTATATGGTGGCGGTGGCGCGGCGGTGGTGCTGGCGGCTGGGGCTGGAGCCGCAGGGGCTTGAACACGACACCCGGCTGATCGCCGCCTGCGAAGCGCACCTGCGCGAAACCAAGGCGCAGCCCGATGCGTTTTTCTTCGCACACAGAAGCGGGCGCGGCGCAGCAGATGGTGGCTTGGGCGAACTGCTCGCCAGCTATCGGCCAGCAGAAACGCAGCACGAATACTGGGCCGATCCCGCCCCGCAAACCTTGATGATCGATGATGTCGAAGCGATCTGGGCCGCCATCGATGAAAGCGATGATTGGGCACCGCTTCATGCAAAGGTCGCCGCCCTGCGCCGCATGGGCGCAGCGCACGGCCCGCCGCCTGTGCCTGCCGGACACGCAGGGTGATCTGGTGACCTCGGTTATTCCCCCTATCCGCCTGCCCCCTTTCTTTTCAAGCCTATCCGCGATACCGCGATCCCACAAATTTGCAGCAGCAGCAGCAGGCAGGCGGGGACCGGCAGAGTGAGCGACAACACCCTCATTTCCTATGAACCGGCCAGCGGTGAGGAATTGTGGCGCGGGACGCTTGGCGATGTCGATGCCGCGGTCAGCGCCGCCCGCCGTGCCTGGCCCGCCTGGGCAGCACAGCCGCTCACCAACCGGATCGAAGTGCTGCGCACCTTCGCCAACGAAGTCCGCCGACAGGCCGAACCGCTGGCTGAACTGATCGCGCGCGAAGCAGGCAAGCCCTTGTGGGAATCGCGCGCCGAAGTGGATGCGGTGGTGAACAAGGTCGATACCTCGGTTCAGGCCTATGCCGAACGCACCGGCAAGAAAAAATTCGACGCAGGGCTGAATGCCAGCGCCGCAGTGCGCCACAAACCGCATGGGGTGATGGCGGTGCTTGGCCCCTATAACTTCCCAGCACACCTGCCCAATGGCCATATCGTGCCTGCGTTGATCGCGGGCAACGCGGTGTTGTTCAAACCATCGGAAAAAACCCCGGCGGTGGGAGAGGCGCTGATCGCCTGTTTCCATACCGCCGGCGTGCCCGAAGACGTGATCCAGCTGGTGATCGGCGGGCCGGACGAAGGCCGGGCGCTGGTCTCGCATCCCGGAATTGATGGCGTGTTATTTACCGGATCGGCCAGTGTCGGGCTTGCGATCAACCGCAAACTATCCGCCAATCCGGGCAAGATCCTCGCGCTGGAAATGGGTGGCAACAACCCGATCGTGGTGATCGACACACCCCATCTGGCCGATGCGGCCGCGCTGATCGTGCAAAGCGCCTTTACCAGCGCGGGCCAGCGTTGCACCGCCGCGCGCCGGTTGATCGTGAAAGACAGTGTCTATGATGATCTGATGACCGAATTGCTGCCGCTGACGCGCAAGCTGATGGTGGGCGATCCTCTGGGCGAACCGCAGCCGTTCATGGGGCCGGTGATTGATAATGATACAGCAGATCGCCTGTCGGAAAGCTTTGTCGCACTGATGACCGCCGGTGGCCGCCCGCTGCTGCATATGCGCCGCAGCGTTCCCGATCTGCCATTCCTTACCCCCGGCATCATCGATGTCACCGATGTGCCTGACCGGCCCGATATCGAACTGTTCGGCCCGCTTTTGCAGGTCATCCGCGTACCCGATCTCGACACCGCCATTGCCGAGGCGAACAATACCCGCTTTGGCCTCTCGGCATCATTGATCGGCGGCACGCCCGATGATTACGGGCGGTTCTGGGCCAATATCCGCGCCGGGATCATCAACTGGAACGGGCCGACCAACGGCGCTTCGTCCAAGGCTCCGTTCGGGGGGATCGGGTTATCGGGAAATCACCGACCGGCAGCCTATTACGCGGCGGATTACTGCGCCTATCCGGTCGCCAGCACCGAACGCGACCAGCCGCGCGCCAATATCGGGGTGGGGTTGCGGCCCTGATGCACCACGCGAATCAGGGTGCACGATAAAGCAGATCAACACTACTCAATCCGTGAACGCCCGGACGGACATGGACGATCAGCGTCTCTCCATCCTTGCCAGCGGCGGCAATAATATCTTCGGGCACCGCATGGCGCGCGGCATCAAGGCCGGCCTGCACCGCGCGGGCATAGTGATATTGCAACAGGTCTTCGGGCGCGGCTGCTGTCTGATAGCGGATGATACGGATGCGGCATGGCGCGCTGTCCGCTCCGGCTGCCTGCACCACCATCCCGCGCGGCATAATTGCGGCGACTTGCGGCACATTGGCAGCGAAG
>JAHJSJ010000070.1 GCA_018830415.1 Alphaproteobacteria bacterium
ATTCCCGATGATGAAGAGCCGCCGGTGGGGATGGTGTTCTGGTCGTTCCGCATCATGGTCGGCATCGGCTTTGCGATGCTGGGGATCGGGCTGTGGAGCCTGTGGGGCCGGGTGCGCGGGCACCTATATGACATGCCGTGGTTGCACCGTGCCGCCGTGCTGATGGGGCCGAGCGGATTTGCTGCGGTGCTGGCCGGATGGATCACCACCGAAGTCGGCCGGCAGCCCTATGTGATCTATGGCCTGCTGCGCACTGCCGATGCGGCCAGCCCATTGGATGCGCCTGCGGTGGCGGCGTCTTTGCTGGCTTTCATCCTCGTCTATTTCACCGTGTTCGGCATTGGCGTGTGGTATATCCTGAAGCTGATGGGCAAATCCCCGCAAGCCGGAGAACTGGGCGCCAAGCGCGGCGATGTCGGCCCGATCCGGACTGCCGGGATCACCCCGGGGCCGACGCAGAACCCCGGCTCACCCGACACGCTTCCGTCTGCCAAACCAACCGAGAAGGAGCGGGTGTGATGGATCTCACCGTCATCTGGGCGTTCATCATCGCCTTCGCCGTATTCGCCTATGTGGTGATGGACGGGTTCGATCTGGGCATCGGGATTCTGTTCCCGACCTTTCAGCCGGGGCGGGAGCGCGACCGAGCGATGAATTCCATCGCGCCGGTATGGGATGGAAATGAAACCTGGCTGGTGCTGGGCGGGGGCGGGCTGTTTGCGGCCTTCCCGCTGGCCTATGCGGTGATCCTGCCGGCCACCTATCCGCTAATCATCGCCATGCTGTTGGGGCTGGTGTTCCGCGGTGTGGCGTTTGAATATCGCTGGCGCGATCCGGGGCATCAGAGGTTCTGGGACGCGGCCTTTACCGGCGGATCGCTGGTCGCTGCGCTGGCGCAGGGCATGACGTTGGGGGCGCTGCTGCAAGGGATCGAGGTTGAAGGGCGCGCCTATGCCGGAAGCTGGTGGGATTGGCTCACGCCTTACACGCTGCTGACCGGGCTGGGCACGGTTGCGGGATACGCCTTGCTGGGCAGCACCTGGCTGATCTGGAAACTGGATGGCGACGAACAGGCCCACGCACGAAAGCTGGCCGTGCGCGCGGCCATCGCCACCATCGCCCTGATGGGTGCGGTCAGCCTCTACAATATCTCGTTGAATGCAGAATATGCTGCGCAATGGCTCACCGCCCCGCACGTTTACTTCGCCGCGCCGGTGCCGATCATCACAGCAATCATCGCGGTGTCGCTGCTGCGGGCGATCACGCGGGATGGCAATTCCAAACCGTTCTGGCTGGCCATCGCGCTATTTTTCCTCGGCATGGCGGGGCTGGGGGTGACGATCTGGCCCTATGTGGTGCCGCCCGGCATCACCATCTGGGACGCCGCCGCGCCCGAACGCAGCCAGATTTTCATGCTGGTGGGCGTCGCGCTGACCATGCCGCTGATCATCGGCTACACCATCTGGGCGTATTGGGTGTTTCGCGGCAAGGTGACGGACGAGGGGTATCACTAATGTCCTCAAGTAGCGCAGCGGTAGGACAACAAATGACTCCCTCAAGTAGCGCAGCGGTAGGACAATAATAATGTTGGTGACTCCTCCCGAACCACCCTTATGGCAGCGCCTCGCATGGATGGCAGGCATCTGGTTGGCGAGCGTGGCTTTTTTAGGGGCCATTGCGATGATCATTCGTTTTTGGCTCAAAGCCTAGGGTCGGCATACCGACCGTCTGCAAGCGACGACAAGGCAGAGACTTCGGCTGCTTCGAGTGAGTTATCTTTCAGATTATCGTTTCAAAAGCGCTCATTTGAGTCAGGAGATTTATGAAAAAACTATCCACCGCATTGCTGATTGTGCTCGCCGCGGCAGTTGGGGCACTTGCATCGCAGGCGTTTTTCAAACCCACTGCGCCTGCCAAAGCAGCCGAAACCAGCGCGCTCGACACACGCGAAGTTGTGCCCTTCAATGACGAACAGACGCACTATGCGTTGACACAGATGCGCGGCTTCCTTGAAACTCTCATTATAATGGACAACGCTGAGTTCGCAGATGATTTCCAGGAAATAGCGGCGGTCGCGGCTGTACAAGGCCCCGGTCAAGGGAGCGGCCAGCCCAGCGGTTTTCATGACGCGATGCCCGACGGTTTCCGGGCCATGACCAAACAAATGCGTCAGGGTTTTGGAAAGGCGGCCAAAGCAGCGCAGGCGGGCGATCTTGAAGCGTATATTGAAGCCAAGCAGCAGGCGCAAAATACCTGCATAGCCTGCCATGCAAGCTATAGGTTTCAGCCACAGAATTGAGCGGGTGCCGGTATTCGTCTGACGGTATCTTGCGCGACCGATCATCAGCGCGCCGTGTTTGACTACTCGGCGCGTAGCTGGGCGGTGTTGTGGGTTCAATTTCTCAAACTGTGCCTCGCTTCCGCAACGGTTCCCGGGCTTATGCAAACTTCACGCTTGCTCTCCTGCGCTGCATCGGCTGATTTGGGGGAACACAGAAGCGGGAGAGACCAAGGCCATGACCAATTTCGGCGCGATGCAGAATGAAATCTACAATGCCGGGTTAAGCGGCATCCTGCCGACCTGGCCGGTCGATTTCGCCACGCTGGAAAGACGCGCGCACGAAGCTTTGGGGCCAAGCCTGACCAATTATGTCGCGGGCGGGTGCGGGGATGAACACACGCAGGATCAGAACGCGGCGGCGTTTCACCACTGGGGCATGGTGCCGCGCATGATGGTCGATTGCGCGACGCGCGATCTGTCGATCGAACTGTTCGGCCATACCTATCCCACCCCGCTGTTCATGGCCCCGATCGGTGTGAACGGAGAGGCGACGCAAGACCGCCACGGCGACATGGCAGCCGCGCGGGCATCGGCGCTGACCGGGGTGCCGTTCTGCGCTTCGACCCTGGCGAATGATCCGCTTGAGGATGTGAAAGCGGCCTGCGGAGATACGCCGGCGTGGTTTCAGCTTTACACCCCGCGCAACCGCGAACTGGCGACCAGCCTGATCCGCCGTGCCGAGGATGCAGGCTATACGGCGTTGGTGGTGACGCTGGACACCTGGGTGACAGGGTGGCGCCCGCGCGATCTCAACGCGTCAAACTTCCCGCAGCTGCGCGGTAAGGTGCTCCAGAATTACTTCACCGATCCGGTGTTCCGCGCGATGCTGGCAAAACCGCCCGAAGAAGACCTTAGCGCGGCGATTTTTACCTGGGCTGCAACCTTTGGGCAGGTGCTGACGTGGGATGACATGGCGTGGTTCAAATCGGTGACGAAGCTGCCGATTGTGCTCAAAGGCATCTGCCACCCTGACGACGCGCGCCGTGCGGTCGATAGCGGGGCGGATGCGGTCTATTGTTCCAACCACGGTGGGCGGCAGGCCAATGGCGGGATCGCCACCATCGATTTGCTGCCCGATGTCGTGCAGGCGTCGGGCGATACCCCGGTGCTATTTGACAGCGGAATCCGATCCGGCACCGACGCGGTCAAGGCGCTGGCGATGGGTGCCCGCGCGGTCGGCGTTGGGCGGCCCTATACTTATGGACTGGCGCTGGGCGGGGCCGAGGGCGCGGCGTGGGTGTTACGATCCATCCTTGCCGAAGCTGATCTTTTGATGGCCGTTAACGGTTATCCGACCCTTGCCGATGTGCGTTCTGCCGGGGTGAGACGCACGAATTGGTGAAGTGTGGCAGAGGCAAGCCCGTTAACTATGTTTGGTTTGTGTTTTCCACAGATTTGCTGTTAACTTGCTCAATACCAATAAGCGAATCGGGAAGCGATCAATGGCAAGACCAACAATCTGGTCCAGCGGACCAGATCCCATGCACCGCACTGTCTGCATTCAGGACGAATATTCGCGCCGCGCGCGCTATGGCCGGATTCGGCCGATGCAAACCCGCCAATCGCTGCTTTCGCGGATTGTCCACCTGATCGCGTAAACCAGACCAGCGGGGCACCGGCGCGGCCTACCCGCCCGCTTTCGCCATGATCACCAGCTTGGTGTCGGTGAAAGCGAGGTACCCTTCTTCGCCCCCTTCCGATCCGAACCCGCTATCGCCCACCCCGCCGAACGGGGTTTCGGGCGATGATACGATCAATTGGTTGATCCCCACCATGCCCGCGCGCAAGGCCCGACCAAGGTAATGCGCTTCGTCGAGGTCGCCTGAAAAGGCATAGGCGGCCAATCCATAACGCAGGCTATTGGCGATCCGCACCGCGTCCTCGATCGCATCGAACGGGACGATCCCGGCAATCGGGCCAAAGGGTTCCTCGGTCATGAAACGGCTGTCGGGCGCGGGATTGGCGATCACTGTGGGCTGAAAGAAGAACCCGCTGCCTGCGATGACTGATCCTCCGGTGACGACCTCACCGCGATTGCCGCTCGCATCGGCGACCACCGCTTCCATCGCCGCAATCCGCCGGGCGTGGGCGAGCGGCCCCATGTCGACGCTTTCATCCGCCCCCGGATCGCCGACCTTCATCTTGCCCGCGCGCGCGGCGAATTCGGCAACGAAGCGGTCATAGACTTCGCGCGCCACCAGAAACCGCGTGGGCGAAACGCAGACCTGCCCGGCATTGCGGAACTTGGTCGCCGCGCAGGCCGCCACCGCGCGGTCAAGATCGGCGTGTTTGCTGACGATCACCGGGGCATGGCCGCCCAGTTCCGGGGTAAAACGCTTCATGTGCGAAGCCGCCAGCGCGCCCAGATGCTTGCCCACCGCGGTCGATCCGGTGAAGCTGACTTTGCGCACCGCAGGCGCGGCGATCAGGTGTTCGGACACCGGGCCCGGATCGCCGTAAACGAGGTTCAGCACCCCCTTGGGCACGCCCGCATCAACAAAGCATTCGACCAGCAATTGCGCCGATGCAGGCGTGTTTTCGGCAGGCTTCAGGATCGCAGTGCACCCTGCCGCCAGCGCGCCTGCGATCTTCTTGGCGGGCAGGTTGACGGGAAAATTCCATGGGGTCAGCAGCACACAGGGGCCGACCGGTTCGTGGGTCACGGTCTGGGCGATCACGCTATTGCTGCGGGCCGGGATCAACCGCCCGCCACGCCGCTTGGCCTCTTCACCAAGGAAGTCGATCATGTCGCCCGACGCGGTGATTTCGCCCACCGCTTGCGCGCGCGGCTTACCCATTTCGGCGGTGACGGTGTGGGCGATAGCCGGGGCGCGTTCGCGCAGCAATTCAGCCGCGCGCCGCAGGATCATATAGCGTTCTGCGCCGGGCGTCTTGCTCCAGGTGACAAACGCTGCGTCGGCGGCGGCGATTGCGGCATCGAGCTGCGCGGCTGATGCCTTGGGGCATTGCCCGATCACCTGCCCGGTGGCGGGGTTAACCACGTCCATCGCGCCCGCCTCTCCGGCGGCGATCCATTCGCCGTTGATGAGCATTTTGACGGTGGGATATTGGGGGAGATGGGCGGTCATGGGGCGGCTCCTGGATTGCAATCGACCTTGCGCGAACTTGTAATTTTATTACGCCTACACTAGCGAAGTTTCCGCTGCATCGCGAGGAGAGAATCATGCTGGTCGGCGTTCCCAAGGAAATCAAGCCGAGCGAGTTCCGCGTCGGTCTCACCCCCGAAGCGGTGCGCGAATATGCGTCTGCCGGGCACCGCGTAATCGTTGAAACCGGCGCTGGGCTGGGCATCGACAAGGACGATGACACCTACCGCAAGGCCGGGGCCGAAGTGGTGGCTAACGCCGCCGAAGTCTTCGCCCGCGCCGATATGGTGGTGAAGGTCAAGGAACCGCAACCATCCGAATGGGTGCAACTGCGCGAAGGGCAGATCCTGTTCACCTACCTGCATCTGGCCCCCGATCCCGATCAGGCGCGCGGCCTGATGAAGTCGGGCGTTTCGGCAGTTGCCTATGAAACCGTCACCGGCCCCGGCGGCGGCTTGCCCTTGCTTGCCCCGATGAGCGAGGTCGCCGGGCGGCTCGCGATTGAGGCGGGGGCGCTCGCCTTGCGGGCGAACACCGGCGGGCGCGGCACCTTGATGGGCGGCGTGCCCGGCGTGATCCCGGCGCGGGTCGTGGTGCTGGGCGGCGGCGTGGTGGGTACGCAGGCGGCGCGCATGGCGGTGGGGCTGGGGGCGACGGTGGAGATTTTCGACCGCTCGCTGCCGCGCCTGCGCCAGCTTGACGAGATGTTTCAGGGCCGGGCCATCACCCGCTTTTCAACCGCCGGGACGATTGAACAGGCGGTTTCCCAGGCCGACGTGGTGATCGGCGCGGTGCTGATCCCCGGTGCCAGCGCGCCGCACCTTGTCACCCGCGCGATGCTGCCCGATATGAAACGCCGCGCAGTGCTGGTTGACGTCGCGATCGATCAGGGCGGGTGCTTTGAAACATCGCACGCGACCACTCACGAAAACCCGACTTATGAAGTGGATGGCATCATCCATTACTGCGTCGCCAACATGCCCGGCGCAGTGCCGCTGACAAGTTCTTATGCGCTCAACAATGCGACCCTGCCGTTCGGGCTGGCGCTGGCCAACAAGGGGATCGCCGCCTGTCAGGATGACCCGCATCTTGCCCCCGGCCTCAATGTGCACAAGGGTAAGATCGTCAATGCGGCGGTGGCGGAGAGTCTGGGGTTTGATGCCTGAATGTTTCACGTGAAACATTGGCCAAGGCCAGCCTAGAGGGGGTCTAAGGGGGGTCTAGAGGGGGTCTAAACCACCCCAAGCCCCCCAATCAGCCTCAAACTGCGGCCACGTCCTGTTCAATCGCGCCAAAGATCGAACGGCCCGCCGCATCGCGCA
>JAHJSJ010000071.1 GCA_018830415.1 Alphaproteobacteria bacterium
CACCGCGATGGCCAGCATCAACGGCGAATGGCCGACAATCGCCAGAACCACGAACAGGAAGTTCGACAACATCATCAACAAACCCGATATGAGCAGCGCGCGGCCCATCCCCAGCCAGGCGATAAACGGCCCGCCCAGCGCCGATCCGACGATCAGCGCGCCGAAGCCTACGAATTTGTTGATGGTGATGAATTCGGTATCGCTGAACCCCAGCTCGACGATCATCGGGTTGAGCATCCCCTGTCCCATCGCATCGCCAACCTTGTAGATCAGCACAAACAGCAGGATCAGCGCCGCCCCCTTGCGGCCCAGAAATTCGCGGAACGGGTTGACCACGGTTTCCGTGAGCCAGTTGAAAAAGCTCTGTCCGGCAGCGCGCGCCGCGTTCGGATCGAACCGCCCTGCCCCGGCCCACAACGCGCCCAATATCGCGGGCAGGACAAGAAAGCTGGTAACGCCGTAAGCCATTGCCCAGCCGATATCATAGCCTTCAGTCGAGGCGAGGTAGATGGTGCCTGCGCCTGCCAGCAGATTGCCGGTGCGATAGCCGAACTGGTTCATCGCCGTGCCGTGCGCCATTTCCTCGTCCGACAGGATCTCGATCCGGTAAGCGTCGATCACAATGTCTTGCGTTGCCGACAGGAACGCAACGACAATAGCCCACATCGCAAACATGCCGATATTGTCGTTGGTGGGGTTGCTGGTGCCAAGCTGCCACAGCGCCAGAACCAGCGCGCCCTGAACCACAAACAGCCACGCCCGCCGCTGCCCCAGCCAGTTGGTAAGGATCGGGATGGGGGTCTTGTCGACCAGTGGTGCCCACAGGAATTTGAGCGTGTAGGGCGTTGTCAGCCCGATCGCGAACCCGATGGTCGATTTATCAATCCCGACTTTGGACAGCCAGAAGGTCATCGTGCCCAGCAGCAAGGTCAACGGAAAGCCCGACGAAATACCGAGCAAAAAGGCGACGAACGGCATCTTGCGGCGATAGGGCGCGAACGCCGGAACAAGGTAAGCCAGAGCAACGACCGCAGCGATCACCCCGAACAGAATTGCGGTATCCCAGCCGATCATCCACTGTATCCTTTTGCGTCGCCCGATTGTCTGGCACACTAGGCTTGGGAATGAGGATGAGAAAAGAGCGATGAACGCAGCAACAACAGATATGCCCAGCTTGCGACCAACGCCGGGGCAATTGGCGCTGGCCGAAGCGATTCGCGAAGGATGCGCCAAGGTAGCGGGCGGCATTCAACAGGTGCCCGCCAGCAACTACACCTGCGCCGATCACTTCGCGCGCGAAAAATCTGCGCTGTTCGACCGTCTGCCGCAAGTGCTCGCGCCGTCGGCATTGCTGCCCGATCCGGGCATGGCGGTGCCGCATGATGCCACGGGTCGCCCGCTGCTGATCACCCGCGATGCGCAGGGCGCGGCGCACGTGTTTCTCAATGTCTGCCGACACCGGGGCACCCGGCTGGTGGAGGGTAGCGAAACGGTGTGCGCCAAGCGGCTGGTGTGCCCCTATCACGCCTGGACGTACCGGCTTGATGGCGGGCTGCTGGCATTACCCCGCCCCGATACCTTCCCCGGCATGGACAAGAGCGAATACGGCCTCGTCGAACTGCCCAGCCTTGAGGCCGGTGGGCTGATCTGGTTTGCGCCGCTCGAAGGTGCAGATTTCAGTCACGCGCAAAGTCTGGGCGATGATCTTGATGCCTTCGGCTTGGGCAAGGCGCACCTGTTCCGGCGCAAAACGCACACAGTCAGAGGCAACTGGAAGCTGATCATGGATGCCTTCCTTGAAAGCTACCATGTCACCCGCCTCCACGCCGCGACCATCGGCCCGTTCTTCAAGGACGGGATCACCGCAGGCGACCAGATCGGCCCGCATCAACGCTCGGCCGTCGGGCGGCTGGAGGAAATGGAGGGCGTCGACTTCACCGATATGGCGGCGCTGCGCCGGGTGGTGACGTTCGCCTACCAATTGCTGCCCGCCACCGTGATCGTCCCCAGCCCCGATTACGTCAATGTGATGGTGCTGATGCCGCAGGCGCATGATCTGACGCTGGTCGAGGACTTCATGCTGATCCCCCAGGCACCGCAGACAGACAAGGCGCGCGATCATTGGGAACGCAGCTGGAACCTGCTCGACGGCGGGGTGTTCGCATCAGAAGATTTTCGCGCTGCCGAACTCGGCCAGCAAGGGCTACAATCGGGCGCGATTGATCACCTCACGCTTGGCACGCTGGAAGGCGGGATTGCGCGGTTCGATCAGATCGTGAGCGAAGCCTTGCGGGCAGCCAATTGAGCGCGTAGCGCCGCGCCTATGCCCACCGCTCCCCCCCGCTCCGAAAACCGTCCCGAAGGGGAACGTATTGCCAAACTGCTCGCCCGCGCAGGTGTTGCCAGCCGCCGCGAGATTGAACGGATGATCGCCGAAGGGCGCGTGGCACTGGATGGCAAGGTGCTTGATACCCCGGCAACAATCCTCGCCAGCCTGCGCGGCGTGACGGTCGATGGCAACCCGGTTGCCGCAGCCGAAGCCACACGGTTGTTCGCGTTTCACAAACCAACCGGGCTGATCACGGCCGAGCGCGATCTGGCGGGCCGCCCGACGATCTATACCGCGCTGCGCAATGCCCTGCCCACCGGGACGCCGCGGCTGATGCCGGTCGGCCGGCTCGATCTCAACACCGAAGGGCTGCTGCTGCTGACCAATGATGGCGGGCTGAAACGCACGATGGAATTGCCCGCCACCAAAGTGCCGCGCACCTACCGCGCCCGCGCGTTCGGCGAAATCCAGCAGAGCCAGCTTGAAGACCTGATCGAAGGCGTGGAGATTGACGGGGTTCGCTATGGTTCGATCGACGCTAACCTTGAACGCGGAACAGGCCGCAATGTGTGGGTCGAAATGACCATCACCGAAGGCAAGAACCGCGAAGTGCGCAGGGTGCTCGAATATCTCGGATTGAAGGTCAATCGCCTGATCCGCACTGGCTATGGCCCGTTCAACCTCGGCGATTTGCCGCGCGGACAGGCGGTGGAACTGACCGGCAAGCCAGTGGCGCGGTTCCTGTCCGAAATGACCGGCGAGCCGATCCCGCGCGGCGGGGTGAAGAAAGCGGACAAGGTAGAGATTGCCGCACCGTCCAAGCCCCCGCGCGCCCCGCGCCCACCTGCTCGCAAGGCTGCGCCCGCGCGCCCTGCCCCGCATAAGGGCGCAGATGGCCCGCATTCGGCGCGCAAAACGGCTGATGCCGCCAACGCCGTGCCGCCGCACAAGGGCCGCGCTGGCGCTGGCACGCCGCGACCGCCCGCGCGCTCGCCATCGCGCAAACGCCCGCCCGCCACGCGCGGCAACACCCCGCGCGGGCCGCGCAAGTGAGGGTTATCGCGGGCGCATGGCGCGGTCGCAAGCTGGTCGCGCCCAAGGGCGATGCCACCCGCCCGACCGCTGACCGGATGCGCGAAACGCTGTTTTCGATGCTCACCAGCCGCCTCGGCAGTTTTGAAGGGTTGCAGGTGGCCGATCTGTTTGCAGGGTCGGGCGCGCTCGGGCTGGAGGCACTGTCGCGCGGCGCGGCCACCTGCCTGTTTGTCGAACAGGATCGCGCGGCTGTGGAGGCGATCCGCGCCAATATCACCGCGCTTGGCGCGCGTGATCAGACGCGGGTGGAGACAGGATCTGCAACGCAGCTGCGCGCCGCCACCACGCCGCTCGACCTGATCCTGGTCGATCCGCCCTACCATTCGGGCGCGGGCGAGGTTGCGCTCGACCGGTTGCTGCGGCTCGGCTGGATCGGCGCGCAAACGTGGATCTCGCTGGAAACCGCCTTCAACGAAGACCCCAAAATCAATGGACTGGCGATCGAG
>JAHJSJ010000072.1 GCA_018830415.1 Alphaproteobacteria bacterium
GGTTGTGTGCCTTCACCTCTTCCAGCAACCGCAGCGATGCATAATAGCGCGCGCCGGGCCGGATGGTCGGATAGAGACGGGGCACCGTTTCGAGGTTATGGTTGTAAACATCTGGTCCCGCTTCGCAAATAGCCTCAACCGCGCGGCGCATCTTGCCGCGGAAATCCGGCGTCAGGATTTCGATGGTGGTGTTGGGCGTATTGCGGCGCAGCGCCTCGATCACCTTGACGAACTGTGACGCGCCGCCATCGGGCAGATCATCACGGTCCACCGAGGTGATAACGATATGTTCCAGTCCCATCTTCGCGGCGGCGACAGCGGTGTTTTCCGGCTCCATCGGATCGACCGCGCGCGGCATCCCGGTCTTGACGTTGCAAAACGCGCAGGCGCGCGTGCAAACATCGCCGAGAATCATCACGGTGGCGTGCTTTTTCGTCCAGCACTCACCGATATTGGGGCAGGCGGCTTCCTCGCACACGGTGTTGAGGTTCAGTTCACGCATTAGCCGCCGGGTTTCGTGATACCCCTCGCTTACCGGAGCGCGCACGCGAATCCAGTCAGGCTTTCGCTGACGTGCGGGGCGATCGGTTGGCTGGTCGGGCTGCGGCTGGCTGGAGAGATCGTTCATGCCCTGCCATTTAGGAGCGCGAACCGAGTCCCGCAAGCAGGCGCTGGTTCATCGGACAAATACGCCGCTTGTCGATGCGCATCAGTCGCTGCATATCGGAACTATGGCCCATTCAACGCTCAAGAACATCGCCCTTCTGATCGATGCGGATAATACGACCCCCGAAGGGATCGATCCGGTGCTGACCGTGATGGCCGAACTTGGGCAGGTTAATATCCGCCGTGCCTATGGCAATTTTGCCAAGGATAACCTGTCCCGCTGGGGTGAAATCAGCAACAAGTACGGCATCCGCCCACAACAGCAGTTTGACGTGTCCAAGGGCAAAAATGCGACCGATATGGCGATGACGATCGACGCAATCGACCTGTTATATCAGGGCAAGGTTGACGGGTTCGGGCTCATGACCTCCGACAGCGATTTTACCCCGCTGGTCACACGGCTGCGGCAGGACGGCATTATCGTTTATGGCTTTGGCGAGGAAAAGACGCCGCAAGCTTTCAAATCGGTTTGCACCCGCTTCATCGAGATCAAGCAGTTGATCGCCAGCTACGCCGCTGACAAGCCGGGAGCAAAGGTTGACACCCCTGCCCGCGCTGCCGCGGACAGCAGCAGCGCTGTCGATGACGAATTGCTTGAGCTTATCACCGCTGCCTATTCCGAAGCCAAACGCGATGACGAAGGCTTTGCCCTGCTGCAACAGGTGGGGCAGATCGCTGGAAACCGCTCCAGTTTCGATGTGCGTAATTACGGGTTCAAACGATTGTCCGACCTGTTTGCCTCGCTCGGCAATTTCAAGCTTGAACGGCGGGCCGACGGGCAGGTTTACGTCAAACGGCTGCGCTGATCGTCTGCCTGCCGCTGCATACGAAAAGAGCGCCGGATTCGTCATCTGGCGCTCAGTTCTAAGTCAGGGAATGTTACCCGAGGGGTCAGCTAACCGTGGCCGGGGTCTCTGTTGCCACACTGCCTTCAGTCGCAACGTCTTGGGGTGCGGCGGAATCCTTCAACAGCTGCGCCGCATAGGATCCCCACAGTCTGGCGACAGGAATGCGCACACCTTCCACCTTGGCGAGGTTTTGGCTGGCCGCAGCCGCATCGCCCATCGCAATCTGGGCAATTCCGAGCCGGGTTAGTGCGAGATTGCGGTCAACGCCGGGGAACGAAAGGCTCTTTTCATAAAACCGCACCGCCTTGGCATATTCGCCATAGTTCAGGAACGCATCGCCGGCCGCCAACACCGTCCGCATCTGCGCCGACGCCGCGCCGGCATCACGTTCGAGCGCCGGCAGGTCGGCCCGGTCAGCAGCAATGCGTCCGGATGCGATCCGATATTGTTCATCAACAAAGGTATCTGAACCCTTGGGGATGATCCCGTTTGAATAGGCGTTATCAATCAGTTCCTTGACCTCCAGCGGCAGGCGACGGGGGTCAGCGGCTTCGATGTAATAGATGTAATCACTCTTTTCCGTGAGCGTGCCCACCTTCCTGCCAAGCCGCAGCAGGTCAAGCAGTACCTGCGGATCAAAATCGTTGAGGTTGCGCGTGAGGTTCACCCCGTCGCGCCAGTTTTCCGGAGTTGGATAATCGCCGACCCAATCCGAAACGAAATCATAGACCTGCGGCACGATTTCGTTGGTGTAAGCGATCGCTACCCCGCGCTTGTACCACCGTTCATCGACAGGCAGCTCCTGTTCCTTGCGCTGGGCAATCGCCGAACTGAGATAGGCCAGTCCTTCGGCATAAAGATCGTCGCTGAAATAGGTTTCAGCCATGTTCATCTGCAAATCAGCCATGCTGACGTTTGCGCTGGTATAGTTGAGATCAATGGCACGCTGCAGATAGGTGCGCGCTTTTTCGTGTTGGTTCAGATTGGAAGCAATCTGAAACGCGACCAGATTAAAGCGGCCCTGTTCAGCGGGCTGGATATTGTCGCTATCAAGCATCATTTCCACGCCCTGCAACTGCATCGGCAGATCCTTGCCGAGAATCGCAGCGTTGAAGATCATTCCACCCAGCGCCTGCTTTTCATCGGGCGACACTGCCAGCGGCACCATCGCAAGGATCTGCGGTTTGAGGGCGGCAAAATCTGCTCCTTCAACCTTGATCGCGGCGTCAATCGGTTGATAGGCAGCGACGAATTCCTTGGAATAGGCCGCCTTTGGTTCCTCTTTCTTGTCGTTCTTCTTTTTCTTCTGCGCATGGGCAGCGTCGGTGAAACCGGGCACAGCCAGCAACGCGGTGCCGCTGGCAAGCGCGAGCGCGAGCGCAAACTGCCGGGCAAGGCCGGCCGAACGACGATGGGGCGAAGGCAAATTAGTCACAGCATCCTCCAATAATAGCGCAGCACCTGAGCCGATATGGCCGCGACGCTGCCAGTATTTCACTCGCAGCCTTTGGACGGCTGGCGACAGATTTGCAATTCCCGCTAGGCAGTCCGTGCTGAACGGCCTTTGAATGGTGGCATTTCCTCCCGTTCAGCCGGTTGCAAATGTGGAAAAATGCAAGTTGTTCGCTCTGTGTTCGCCTGCGGCGGTGGCGAAAGCGTGGGCGTGGGCCTAGATAGGGGGGATTGCATGGCCCTGCGGGGCCACGGCCGCCAAAGCGGCGCCATCACACGTCCAGAAGAACACCAGCAGAAACGGCCCCACCCTTGAGCGACGACAGCGAAATCCTCGATTCCCCCACTCCTTCCCCGATGGGGGGTTTTGAACGCATCGATATCGTCGATGAAATGAAATCGAGCTATCTCGATTACGCGATGAGCGTGATCGTCAGCCGCGCGCTGCCCGATGTGCGCGACGGGTTGAAGCCGGTGCACCGCCGGATCCTGTTCGCTAGCCAGGAAGGCGGCTTCGTCGCGGGCAAGCCGTATCGCAAGAGCGCGAAGATCGTCGGCGACGTGATGGGCAATTATCACCCGCACGGCGATTCCGCGATCTATGACGCATTGGCTCGGATGACGCAGCCGTGGTCGATGCGGGTGCCGTTGATCGATGGTCAGGGCAACTTCGGATCGATGGACCCCGATCCGCCAGCATCCATGCGCTACACCGAAGCGCGGCTGGCGCGGGTAGCGAACAGCCTGCTCGATGATCTCGACAAGGATACGGTCGATTTTACCGAAAACTACGACGGCAGCCGCAAAGAGCCGACGGTGCTCCCCGCGCGCTTCCCCAACCTGCTGGTCAACGGCGCGGGCGGGATTGCTGTCGGCATGGCGACCAACGTGCCGCCGCACAATCTGGGCGAAGTGATCGACGCCTGCTTTGCCTATATGGACAATCCCGCGATTACGTCGGAAGAACTGATCGCTTACATCCCCGGCCCCGATTTCCCGACTGCGCCGCTGATCCTTGGCACGCATGGCGCACGCTCGGCCTACACCACCGGGCGTGGGTCGATTCTGATGCGGTGCCGTCACGAGGTCGAATCGACCCGCGGCGCCAAAAGCGAAGGGCGCGAAAGCATCGTCTTCACGTCGATCCCCTATCAGGTCGGCAAATCGGGTCTGGTCGAGAAAATCGCCGAGGCGGCGAAGGACAAGCGGATCGAGGGTATTTCCGACATCCGCGACGAATCCTCGCGCGAAGGTGTGCGCGTGGTGATCGATCTGAAGCGCGATGCCACGCCCGAAGTGGTGCTCAACCAGATTTGGCGGCACACCCCGGCGCAATCCTCGTTCCCCGCCAATATGCTGGCGATCCGCGGCGGGCGCCCGGAAACGCTGCTGCTGCGCGATTTCATTGCGGCCTTCATCACCTTCCGCGAAGAAGTGATCACGCGCCGCACCAAATACGAACTCGCCAAGGCGCGCGAACGGGCACACCTGTTGCTTGGCCTCGTGGTGGCGGTATCGAACCTTGATGAGGTGGTGGCGATGATCCGCACCGCCCCCAACCCCGCAGAAGCCCGCGCGCGGTTGATGGCCAAGGAATGGCCGATCGGCGATATCGCGCAATATATCCGCCTGGTCGAAGCGATCGATCCCGACGCCGATCAGGAAGGCGGCACCTATCGCCTGTCCGAACGGCAGGTGCGCGCGATCCTCGAACTGCGGCTCCACCGCCTCACCGCGCTAGGGCGTGACGAAATCGGCGATGAACTCAAGACCTTGTCGCTGTCGATCGAGGAGTATCTTTCGATCCTGGGCGACCGGGTGAAACTCTATGGCGTCATGCGCGCCGAGTTGACCGAAATCCGCGCCACTTACGCCACCCCGCGCCTGTCCGAAATCGCGCCCGCGTGGGACGGTCTGGACGATGAAGACCTGATCGAGCGTGAAGAGATGGTCGTGACCGTCACGCATGATGGGTACATCAAGCGCACCCCGCTCAACACTTTCCGGGCGCAGGCGCGCGGCGGCAAGGGCCGTTCGGGCATGGCAACCAAAGACGAAGATGCCGTCGTCGAGCTGTTCGTCACCAGCACACACAACCCGGTATTGTTCTTCACCAACACCGGGCGCGTTTACCGGATGAAGGTGTGGAAGCTGCCCGAAGGCGGGCCGCAGACCAAGGGCCGCCCGATGGTCAACCTGCTCCCCTTGGGCGAGGACGAGCGCGTCACCAACGTTCTGCCGCTGCCCGAGGATGAGGCATCTTGGGCCAATCTCAATATCGTTTTCGCCACCGAACGCGGCATGGTGCGGCGCAATTCGATGGACGCGTTTACCAATGTGCCGACCGCGGGCAAATACGCGATGGGCTTTGTCGAAGGATCGGGTGATCGGCTGATCGGGGTGCAATTGCTTACCGAAGACCAGCAGATTTTCCTCGCCAGTGATAGCGGCAAGGCGATCCGTTTTTCCGCCACCGATGCGCGCGAAACCAAAAGCCGCACCGGCATTGGCGTGCGCGGCATGGCCTTGAAAGGCGGCGGCAAGGTGGTCAGCATGGCGGTGCTCGATCCGCTGACCGCCGATATGGAGACGCGCGAGGCCTATTTGCGCGCCGCCGCGTGGAAAAACAACGATGCGTCCCCCACCCTGCCCGCCGAGCAAATGGCGGCGATGGCGGAAGGGGAAGAGTTCATTCTTACCCTCACCGCCAATGGTTATGGCAAGATTTCCTCGGCCTACGAATATCGCACCACGTCGCGCGGCGGCCAAGGGATCACCAATATCGGCACGCCAGACAGCAATCCGGAACGCAACGGCCCGGTAGTGGCGAGCTTCCCGGTGCGTCACGGTTCGCAGCTGATGCTGGTCACCGATCAGGCCAAACTGATCCGGTTGGGCATTGATTTGCGCCATCTGGTCGAAGACGGGTTTGAAAACCTCAAGGGCTTTTCGATTAGCGGGCGCAGTTCGTCGGGTGTCCGCATCTTCGATGTGGCCAAGGGCGAACATATCGTTGGCGCTGCGTTGATTGACGAGAGTGCAGAGCCGGAAAACCCCGCAGAAGAAGCCATCGCCGCCGAAATGTCGAGCGAGAGCGAACCGCCTGTAACCTGACGGGCTACTCGCCGCGCAGGCCCACTTGGAGAACAGCCCGTGGTTTTATCTCACGGGCTGTTCACCGCGCAGGCATTGCACGATCCCGGTCGCGATCATCACCTGCCCGGCGTAATAGGTCGGCCAGATCAGCAAATCGGGCAACACGCCCATGTCGAACTGGCCGAGCCGCGAAAAAATCAGCCAGTCGCTGATCACAAACAGTACCGCGCCCATCCCGACCCGGTAGCGCGGGAAACGGCTGCTCCACGCCGCCGCCGCCATTGCGCCTAGAAAGGCCGCATAGATCGCGACAAAAGCTATCCCGCTGAGGAAATAGCTCACCAGCGGGGTGGCGATCAGCAAGATCAGGCCTAGCATCCGCTGGCTTGGTGATGGGCGCGTCCGCAGGTTGCGAAGGTAAAGCGCCACAGCAACACAATGGGAAACGGCGAAGAACGCTCCGCCCGCGATCAGATCAAGCTCTATCGCCATGTCGCCCGCCGCCGCCAGCATCAACGCCAGCACCAGCAATCCGCCATCAAGCCCGCGTCGGTCATGCGGCATCCGCACAAATGCATAGATCGCAAGCAGGCCAACTGCCGCGCCTTTGACAAGGAGTCCCCACGTCCCCTCACCCACCGGATTATCGCGCAGGAAATAGAACGCAGTCGCCGCCGCGATACTCGCCAGCAGCCACGGCCTCTGTTCGATCAGTGCCCGTTTCGCCATTCTCGCCCTTATCCTGTCCCGATCCTGCCCGGTTTAACTTGCCGGCGCGCTATCACGCAATTACCTGCGCTGCCATGAGCGCGATACCAGCAAATCACGATGTGCACATTATCGGCGGCGGGCTCGCGGGAAGCGAGGCGGCGTGGCAGCTGGCGCAGCGCGGGTTCAAGGTGCGCCTGTCCGAGATGCGTGGCAGCGGCACGATGACCCCGGCGCACCAGACCGACGGCCTGGCCGAAATGGTATGCTCCAATTCGTTCCGCTCTGACGATGATGAAAAGAACGCGGTTGGCCTGCTGCACCATGAAATGCGCAGCCTCGACAGCATCATCATGCGCGCCGGCGAAGTCGCTCGCGTCCCGGCGGGCAGCGCGATGGCAGTGGATCGCGATGTATTTTCCGCAGAAGTGGAAAAGGCGCTGAGCGAACACCCCAACGTGACCATCGCGCGCGAACGCGTGGACGCCTTGCCCGCAAACGGTCTCACCATCGTCGCCACCGGACCGCTGACCGCCGCAGCGCTGGCGGGCAGCATCGTGCAGGCCACGGGAAGCGAA
>JAHJSJ010000073.1 GCA_018830415.1 Alphaproteobacteria bacterium
CGCGCGTCGGAGCGTAGCGTGGCATAGGTCGTAAAAAGGATGCCCTGCTCGAGCCGGACGGGGGTTCCCTGCCGAAAGCGGGCCAGCGGGGTGACGAGCAGCGGCTCCTGCCCCAAGGCCTTCCAGTCGCGCTGGGCATCTTCGAGCAATTTGTCGGATTTGGAGATCCACACCGCACGTCTGCGGCCCTTGAGCCAGTTGTCGAGCAATATGCCTGCAACCTGGCGACCCTTGCCCGCGCCGGTGCCGTCGCCGAGGAACCAGCCTTTGCGAAACCGGACGGCAGTCTCGCACTCATCGGGCGCGGCTTCGACCTTGTCCCAGGTCGCATCGACTGACCAGTTGCCAGTGAGATGGTCGGCATGGGCTTCGCCAGCATAGATGACCGATTCCAGTTGGGCATCGGACAGTAATCCCTGCTCAACCAGACCCGAAGGCACAAGCGGGCGGTAGCGCGGCTTGGGCGGTGCAACCGAGGACATCGCCGCCGATTGTACCAGACGGGTGGGGTGCGGTTGCGCACCTGTGATGCGGATCGATTGGAGCGTATAGGGCTCATAGAGCGTGTCAGAGAGTTCGCCGTAGCTGGGCGACTGCCAGTCAATCAACTCATATTCCAGTGGAATGCCTGATGGCTCATGCGCAGGAGCAGCAACCAGTCGCGGCTTCGAAGCTGCCGTTCTGATGGCATTTGGAATGCGCGGGGTGCTCATCGTCTGGATCGCCGACACCGCCATGGGCTGACGCGGCGGGAGGCTGCCCATCAGCCAGTGCAGCAAGGTCACAAGATCAGGGGCCAGCCCAAACGATGCCGGAAACTGCGCTGGATCGTCCGCAGGCACCTTGTCGATCACCGTCAACCTGGTTTCGACCGAAGTGCCGTGCGGTGCGAACACGTTGCCAGAGATCGTCGCGGTGAAAACTACGCGGGCCTTATCCTGTAACCGGACGAAGCCGTCCCGCCATGTCTTGTGGTCGGGCGCGCAACTGGCACCGGTAATCGCGACGAGCCGACCGCCCTCCGCAAGCCGCGCCACTGCCGATGTCAGATGCCGAAAGGCTGCATCGGCCACTCGGGTCTCGACATGGAGCGCAGTCGAAAATGGCGGGTTCATCACGATGCAACTCGGCACCAGACCTGCGTCGAGCCGGTCATGGATCTGCGCGCCATCGTGAATCGACACAGGCTGGCCATCGAACATCTTGCCGAGCAATGCCGCGCGCACGTCGGCGACTTCGTTCAATGCGATCCTGCATCCGGCGAGGTCAGCGTGGATCGCCAACAATCCGGTGCCCGCCGAGGGCTCAAGCACCAGCTCGCCGGGGGTGAAGCCTGCCGCGAATCCGGCAATCCATGCCAGCCCCAGCGGCGTCGAAAATTGCTGTAAGCTGAGCATTTCTTCGCTGCGACGGGTCTGGGTCGGTGCGAGCCGGGCAATGCGCTCAACGAGCTTCAGCCGTTCGAACGGGTCGGTGGTCTTGGCATGAATGGCCGGACCATAGCGGCGCATGAACAGTAGCTGGGCAACCTCGACCGCTTCGTAGGCGGTCTTCCAATCCCAGACGCCGCTCGCATCGCTTGCGCCAAAGGCGGATTGCATTGCGGTACGAAGGGCGGGCGCGTCGATCCGGCGACCAGCGGCAAAGTGGCCGAGAAGATCACGGGCTGCGGCAATGATTGATGCAGCGGCTTGCTCTGGGCAAGCGGAGGGAAGCGGGCGCACGGATGCACCCGCCAAAGGCGAGTTGGTCATGGGATTGTTCCTTTGAATGGAGTGATTGAGTGGTCCGGCCCAGCGATCAGGCGGGCGGAATGTAGGCTTCGTAAGGGTTGCCGGGAGCGAGATGGCCGAACGGCGTCATCACATAGTCGTCGTCATCACGGCCGACCGCGCACAGGACGTAGCGGGTTTCACCACTCGCGACCTCGGTGCATTCCATCAGCGCGAGATCGCCAGCCTTCGCCGCCTTCATCAGCGTCTCGAAATTGGCGCGGGCAAAGTCAGGAATTGCCATGGCTGATCTCCCCGTTGGCTGCGGCTTCCGTGTAGAAGCGGTCGAACAGCGTGTGGGTCGATTCCGACCGGATGCTGTTGGCTGTGATCAGCATGGCGAGTCCGCCAAAACCATCGGGCCGCATTTTCGAACAGGTGAACGCCATGGTGACGGTCAGATGGTCGAGATCGGGTGAGCGGCGAACAATATCCTGCAACACGTCGGCCCAAAGGTCGCCGCCCATGTCGAGGTCTATGTCGTCCTCGCCAAGGATGGCATCGGGCAGCTCGTCGATCAGCTTTTGCGCCAGGCGGCTGGTTTCGGGCGTGGCCGCGTCGAGCGCAGCCCGGATTTCGGAAGCTGCCAGCGAGATCAGGTCTCTCGCGCCGTTTTCGCTGAAATAATAGGCAGCCTCGCTTGTCAGTTCCTCGTCGAACACTTGTGACAGGAACAGGCGCTCGATCGGCAGCATGGCGGCAAGCGGGATCATCGGATCAACCACCGTGGGGGTGTAATAGTCAGCCATCGTATGGCTCCTTCAAATGTCGGGAATGGGGCGCGGGACGACACGAGCCGCCCCGCGCGAGAGGTTCATTCGGCAGCGATCGCGTAGGCGTCGTCAGCCTCAGCCAGTTCGGCATCGCCATCGCAAACGAGGAAATCGGGCAGTTCCGCAATGTCCTCTTCGCCCGGTTCGATGACCGGCAGTCGCAGCGGTTCGGGCAGCCAACCCGTGCCCTTGAGCAGCCGTTCGGCCTCGCGTGCCATGTCGCCCTTCTTCAGGTGCTCAATCAGGATAGCTGTGGCATCGCCCTTTGCCTCACGCACGGCCTCGATAATCCGAGGCTTGGTCACGCGGCCGAGGTAATTGTCCACCGTCGGCGTCCAGCCCGCCTCGGCCATGTCGAGTCCAACCACCGTGGAAAGCGCATTGGCGGCTTTGATCCTCTGGGCAACAGTGTGCGCTGAAATGCGACCGTCATAGCCCTTGACCGGCTCGAACAGCGCATTGACCCCAAGCGACACGCAATGGGCAAGCAGTGTCATCCGCTCCTCGTAAGCCAGTGCCACGAGTGCCGCCCACAACCCTGACGGTTCGTCGGGCAGGCGTGCCGCCCAATGTTCATGCCGTGCTTGGATTTTGGTGCTCCAGACACTTTCGCGCAGGCTAGGGGTCGCGTTGCCGAGCCACGACTGTGTGACGCCGATTTGCACGCAGCCGGACTGCCCGAGCGAGCGGAACACCGACAGGCACAAGGCGTGCAGCAGCGCGATGAAGGCTGCATCCGGCGCATTGGCGAGGGCATCGCGCAGCGCGAGAGTGCGTTCGGCAGTCAGTTCGCAGACGAGCCGGTCGGGGAGTGGTCGGATGGCATCGTCTTCGTCATCGACGGCCTGCTCATTCTGCGCCTGGCCGCTCACGGTGATCGCCGGGCCGGATACCTGTGTAGCTTCAGCACCAACAGGCATATCGGCGTCTTCGGCAACCAGTTCGTCCTCGGGGCGGACATAGCCGCGGTCGATCCGCAGCCGACCATCGTGGGTGAGGGAGACAAACACGCCCGCACGCGCCTGCTCATCGGGTTCGAAGACGACGGGGCGAGACGTCAGCGGCGTCATTTCAGCGTCGATTTCGGTCAAGCGGGTATCGACCTCGTCAGGAAGGTCGCAGCCATCGCGATATTGCTCGCCGATGGCGTCATATTCTTCAATGAGCGCGTCGAGCCGGGCCTGCTCCTCGTCGGTCAGTGGAATGGTGGTGCCGGTGATGCGGCGTTTGCCGCGCTCGCAGCCGAACGGCAGGTCGATAGCAGCCTCGACCCATTTCCAGCCTTCACCGCCGATCTCCTGCGCCACTTCAGACAACTTCTCATTGACGAGCAGTTCGACCAGCGCCGGATCCTGCAGCCAGCCATCTTCGTCGGAGGAGAACAGGTCGCGCATCACATAGCCGCCAGCCTCGGTGTAGGCATCGATGCCGATGAACCGCACGCGACGGTCGTTGGCGGCGATGGCGTCTTCGGTCAGCAAGCGGCGGATATGGTAGGCGGGGACATGTTGGCCCTGATTGACCTGTTCCCAGACTTGCTCCTGGCGGGCATGGTTGTCGGTGACCGAGAATGCCATGAGTTGCTCGAGCGACATGCCATCCTCGCCATAAACGTCGAGCAGGCTGGGAGAGACCGAAGGAAGCCGCAGCCGCTGCCGCACCGTCGAGACCGAAACGAAGAAGCGCGCCGCAATGTCATCTTCGGACAGGCCGGTCTCGATCAGCGCGCTGAACGCGCGGAACTGGTCGAGCGGGTGAAGGGCGACCCGCATGACGTTCTCAGCAAGCGAATCCTCTTCGGCGATGCCCGCTTCGCGCACCACGCAGGGAACCGGCTGATCCTTGGCCATCCGCTTGGACTTCACCAGCAGTTCAAGCGCGCGGAAGCGGCGGCCGCCCGCCGGAACCTCAAACATACCGGTCTCGTTGCCGTCGGCGTCCACCATGGCACGGACGTTGAGGCTTTGGAGCAGGGTGCGGTGATAAATGTCGTCAGCCAGATCCTCGATCGAAAGGCCCGCCTTCACGCGCCGGACGTTCTTCTGGCTCAGCACGAGCTGGGAAAAGGGGATGTCGCGCGAGGAACTCAGCACGAGCTTCGGTAAAGACTTGGTCATAGGGTTTCTCCATGACGGGCCGCCGGGAGCCTCTCTCTCGGCCTCGACCCGTCACGAAGCGAAGCGCCGCCCTCTCACTCTGGAGAAGGCAGCGCCGCGCTTGAGAAATACCCGGGACCGACCGGGACTCAATGAACCCGATCGAGCAGCTTTTTCGCCTTGCCCTCCATGTCGAGGCGAGCATCCTGATGGGTCTTGTCGCGGGCGAGCGCGGTGATGCCCTGCACGAAATCGAAGATCGATTCGGGCGGGCGGCCTTCCTCGGCCAGCACTGCGTCGATGATCTTGCCGGTCTCAGCCTTGGAGAAGCCGCGTGCCCGCAGGAAGTCGCTGCGATCCTCGTCGGTGCGCGCGACGATCCGTTCCCTGGCTGTCTTGATGCCATTAACGAAGGGTTGGGGCGAGGAGTTGGCGAAGCCTTCCAGCGCGGGAGCTGCTTCATGGGCAAAGCGGTTCGCAGCATATTTGCTGTGGCGGATGCTGATTTCCTCGAAGTCCTCGACACCCCAAAGATTGCGGTTCTGGCAGACGGCGCGCAGGTAGAAGCTCGCCATGCCGAGAGTCTTCGCGCCAACTTCGGAGTTCCAGCAATAGAAGCCCCGAAAATAGAGATCGGGCGATCCGTCGGGCAATCGGCCTGCTTCGATAGGGTTGAGATCGTCGACCAGGAACAGGAACACGTCCCGGTCCGATGCGTAGAGCGTGGTCGTGTCGCGGGTGATATCGACGCGGGGATTGTAAACCCCGGTCGACCAGTCGAGCACGCCGGGCACCTTCCAGCGCGTGTCGCCGGTGCCATTGCCTGCGATCTTCTGCACCGCTTCGACGAGTTCATGATCGTAGATCCGTCCATAATCGGGTCCAGTCACTGCGCGAAGCTCCAGCCTTCCGTTGTCGGTTTCCAACGTCTTGATCTGCTCGGCACGATGCGAAGACAGGCCGTATTGCAGGTTGATCGCTGCGAGCGGGGCCGGAAGCTGGCGCAAATAGGCCGCAGGCGCGCCAACCTGACTCGCCAGTTGGCCGAAGCTCCAGTGGGTCGGTGTGACGGGTGCATCGGAGCCGGGCAGGATCAGCGCCAGGCGCTCGGGATCGTTGCGGTTTGCCTCGACATGGATGAGCGCGCTCTCGACCACGCGAGTGCGGCTGCGGTCAGAACGCCCGCGCACAGAACGCGCCAGGTCGCCAAGCGATAGAAAACGTTCGTCATCGGGCCGCGAGAACCACTCGGATGATACCCGGCCAATCCGCTGCCCGCGTGAGACATCGACCTTGTAGCCGCCGCCAGCTTCGTGGCGCGTATCGAGAAGCTGCATATTCATAGGAAAATCTCCATGACGGGCGGCCGGGAGCCTCTCTCTCGACTCTCATCCCGTCACGGCGAAGCCCGCCAACCTCTGACTCTAACCTGCCCGCGCTGTGTGTAGCGGGAGCGGCCAGCGAGATTACCAAAACAAAAGACCGCACCCTGAAAGGAGGCGGGGATTATTCACTTGGCTTGTGCAGGCGGAAAGGCGGGGCTTGTCGGCTTTCATCGCCTGCACATAAAACCATGACCGCTGGTTCAGAGTGCGTGCGGGGCCACTTTTGTTAAAACACCGCGCCCTCGGGAGCAAAGCCGAAGGGGCTGCGGATAAGAGCGCGTCATCAGCCCCGCTCCGATTCTCGGGGCGTTGCGGGGCAGGGCCCCGCAGTGGAGGGTGTGGAAGAGACAGCTTGCTGGCTCTGACCAGGGAGGAAACCTCCTCCCCCCACAACACGCTATTCTACGCGACTCTGCGAACAATCTTGATTACGTGGTGATTACGTGGCTCTCGACAGGCACCCCGGAAGGGGTTATGATCGTTGCTAAGGCCTTGAGAAGTATGGTGCCGGCTACAAGATTCGAACTCGTGACCCCCTGATTACAAATCAGGTGCTCTACCAACTGAGCTAAGCCGGCACATGGCTTGTCCGAACGCGCCTTAATCTTACAACGCGCCGAAAGTCCAGCCTTCGGTGCGGGCGATCGCTGGGGTAAGGCGCGGCGGGTGCCACAGATCGCGGGTTTCGTGGACGCGGCGCAGCCATGCGGCGGTGATCAGGGCGTCGGAGGCGTGGTCGTCAATCGCGCCTGTGCCCTGCACCGGGGCACTGTCCAGCGTATCGAGCGCATTGTTCAGCGCCTCGTAAGTCCGCAGCTTGGTTGCCGCGCCGGTCATCCCGCCAAGCCGCGCCGCAAGCGAGGTGTAGATCTCAGTCACCACCGATCCGCTGTCCGGCAAGGGGTCAACCGGCCATACCGGCACGCGCCCAGCCAGCCGGTGCAGCATCCGCATTCCGGTGAGGCTCGATTTGCCGACCTGCGCCGCGCCGACGAGGTTGAAATTGCTCACTGGCCGCACGCCCTGTGCCCGCTGCGCCGCCTCGGCCACCCGGAACCGCCCTTCGCGGGAGGCCGCGCCGGGCAGGTGGAAGCGGTCGCCCTGATGATCCTTGCCGTGGCGGAAATAGCGCGCGGCTTCGGCGTGGGTAACGAAACCGCCCGCCTCAAGGTTGGGATCGTCGGCGCACAGGCGGTCGATCATGGCCCACAGCCCTTGTGCATCGCCGGGGCTGGCGTCCCACCCGGGAAAGAACGCGCCTGCATCGGCGAACGGCAGGCTGATGCCGAGGTCGAGGCCCACCAGCGTCGGCTCCTTCAAAGCACGCAATCTCGCCAGCACCTCAGACCGCGCCCAGCCGCGCGGTTCGGGCGGAGGGAGCAGCACTGGCGCGCCGCCCTCTGCCCGCGCAATCGCCAGCGCAATCCCTTTCTGCCGCGCGCCCTTGGCGCCCGACCAATCGACCGCGAGGAAGTGGGAGAAGCGCAAACCTATTGTGCGCTCCCGCGCAGGCGGGAGTCTCCTTCGGCTTGGCGCGAGGATGCCTGAGATCCCCGCCTTCGCGGGGAATCACGCATTCTTCTGCTCGCTGCGCAGCTTGTCCCAGTATTCCAGCCGCTTCTTCACCTCACGTTCGAACCCGCGTTCGACGGGCGTGTAGAACACTTGGCGCTCCATTCCTTCGGGCCAGTAATCATCGCCCGAAAAACCATCAGGCGTGTCGTGATCATAGGTGTAACCCTTGCCATAGCCGAGGCTTTCCATCAGCCCGGTGGCCGGGTTGACGATGTTCATCGGGGGCATCAGGCTGCCGGTGTCCTTGGCCGATTTCCACGCGGCTTTCTGCGCCAGATAGACCGCGTTCGATTTGGGTGCGGTGGCGAGATAGAGGCACGCCTGCACCAGCGCCAATTCGCCTTCCGGGCTGCCGAGGAAGCGGTAAGCCTCCATCGCCGCCATGCATTGCGGGAGCGCGTGCGGATCGGCCAGCCCGATATCCTCCACCGCCATGCGCACCAGCCGCCGCGCGAGGAACAGCGGTTCTTCGCCAGCCGTCAGCATCCGCGCGAGGTAATAGAGCGCGGCCTGCGGATCGGAACCGCGCACCGCCTTGTGCAGCGCGCTGATGAGGTTGTAATGCCCGTCGCGGTCCTTGTCATACACCGCGACGCGGCGTTGCAGGAAGCTGCCCAATGCCGCCGGGTCGAGCGGATCGGTCAGCCCGGCGGCATAGAGTGTCTCAGCCTGCCCCAGCACAAACCGCCCGTCGCCATCGGCCTGCGCGATCAACGCGGTGCGGGCTTCGGGGGTGAGGGGGAGGGGGCCTTCGAGGCCTTCTGCCTTCGCCAGCAGCGCCGCCAGCG
>JAHJSJ010000074.1 GCA_018830415.1 Alphaproteobacteria bacterium
GCGGCCTATGAGCGCTTCCACCTAAGCCGGAAGCGCTCTAGAACAAGCTGCTCAGGTATGCGAACAGGCGGCCGATGCCGTCACCGAATGCCAGCAGCACAAATGCCCAGAGAAACGCCGAACTCCAATTGGCGATCTGGAACAGCCACTGGTTCATCCGGGTGGCGCCGGCAACAATCGGCACGGAAGCGCGAAAGGGGCCTGAGAACCGCCCCAGCACAATTGCCCAGACGCCGTAACGATCGAAAAACCGCTGTCCTTTCGGCAGCAGATCCGGATAACGCGAAAGCGGCCATACCCCGGCCAGGCGGTTCTTGAAATACGCGCCGAGCCAATACGACACCCAATCACCAAGTGCCGCGCCGACGCTGGCGGCCAGCCATATCACGAAGAACTCGGTTAGTGAGCCGCCGAGAATGGCGCCGATCGCAACCAGCATTCCCCAGAACGGCAGAACGAGCGACACGAAGGCGATACTTTCGCCGAACGCCAGCAGCAGAACCAGAAAAGGCGCCCAGGCGCGATGTTCGCTGGCAAAGGTCCGTATCCACTCGATCGCATCGGGCAACGGCGTCAAGCCTTACATCTGCGGCGACGTTCGCGCGCGAGTTCGTTGCCGACTTCGTCTCCAAGCATCGCGCCACGCGCAATCTGGGCCGGCGTCAACTGGGCATTGGCTGCGCGCAAGGTCGGGCGTGCCGTGCGCGCCTCGCGCTCACCGACCGCCAATTCAGCACAACTCAGCTCCCCTTTCCGTTTCTTGAACGCAAAGAGGCGAACACCAGACGCATAGGCAGACGCGGTCGGCGGCTGATGGACCCAGTCGCGTTTCTTGTCGGCCAGCAGCGCATCCAGCGCGGCTTCGCGATGACTGCGGCAGCTTGCGCTGTCGTCGACGCAGCTGAGTCCCGCCGCAACCGGTGAAACCGGCGGCGGCGTGGCGCCCGCGCAGGCAGCAAAGGCCAGCGCGCAGCCGATCGCGCCGGCGAGGGCGAATGTCCGCTGCACGCGGGCCGTCATATTTCGTGTCGTCATCGATCGAACGTCCACAAGAATCGCAGGGCATGCATTAGAGCTATGAACGGCATAAGGACAAGGCAAGCCGATGGCCTCAATAAGCCATTATGGCGCGCATATCGCTATTTTGAGCGATACTTCCATCTCCTACCTTTCAACTCATGCACTCAGAGGGCTATGTTCGCGCCATAGTCAACCGGCGGTTTCGATACCCACAACAATCGACCGGCGGCTGGTGGTCATTCTGCAATCAAAGGGAACTTGAACGATGGTCAAAGCAATTCGGATCCATGAGCATGGCGGTCCCGAAAAGCTCGTCTGGGAAGATGTCGAACTCGGGCAGCCGGGTCAGGGCGAGATTCGCGTCAAGCATCATGCCGTCGGGCTGAACTACATCGACACCTACCAGCGCAGCGGGCTTTACCCCCTCGCCCAACTGCCTGCGGTGATGGGAATGGAAGGGGCCGGCGAAGTGATCGCCGTCGGGGCGGGTGTCGCCGACTTCAAGGCTGGCGATCGGGTTGCCTATGCCAACCCAATGGGCAGCTATTGTGAAGAGCGCAATATGCCCGCCGACCGGGCCGTGCCGGTGCCGGAAGCGATTCCCTATGAGACTGCGGCCGCGATGATGTTGCAAGGCATGACGGTGCGCTATCTCCTGCGCGAGACCTATAAAGTCACCGCGGATACGACACTGCTTTTTCATGCCGCGGCCGGCGGCGTCGGGCTGGCCGCGATCCAGCTGGCGCAGCTTGTGGGGGCCACGGTGATCGCCACCGAGGCGCGTCCTGATAAGCTGGACTATCTTCGGTCGATCGGCGTCGAGCACGTCGTGGACGGCCGGACCCCTGACTTCGTCGACGAGGTGAAGCAGCGGTCTGGTGGAGGCGTGGAGATCGTCCTCAACTTCCTCCCGGGTGAGTACATCCCCGCGAGCCTGGCGGTGCTGCGGGAGGGAGGGCGTTTCATCGAGATCGGCAAGCGTGGGATCTGGACGCCCGAGCACGTGGCGCGAGAGCGCGCCGACGTCACGTACTTCGTCGTCGCGCTGGACCAGATCACCGAGGATGAACCCGCACAGATCGGCGAGATGCTGCGCGAGATGCTGGCGAGCTTCGCCGCCGGCGTCTTGCAGCCGCTCCCGCTCAAGACCTTCCCGATTGA
>JAHJSJ010000075.1 GCA_018830415.1 Alphaproteobacteria bacterium
CAGGCGCAATCCGGCTGGGCTGCCGCATCGCCATCAAGGTGAGCGAGCGGGTTTAGTTCCGCTCAATCACAATCGGCGGGACGCCGCCGACCAACCGGCTTCCATGGCTGGCCGATTAGGCTTTCGAATCTGTCGCGCAGTGCCCAAACCCAGCCAATCCGCCGCTCGGCAAGGCCCGGCACGCTCAACAGATCACCGCCGAGCCACGGCAGAAACGGGTTGCGGCGGGCATAAGACCAGATTTCCACGCGTTCCCCGCCAATCGTTGATGGTGCCCGCGCGTGAAACCCGACCGTATCGGCAACCACCAGCGTGTTCGCGGCAACCGCCATCTTTTCGAGCGGCGGCAAGTGCATCACCTCGAGGTCACGCGCGCTGATGCGCGGTGATCCGCGCGCCGACAGCCGGTCAATCGCGCGTGGATCGGCAAGACTGCGGTTATATTCCCAGTCCAGCCGTTCTGGCGTGAAGCGGTGCGATCCGCGAACATAGGAAAACGGCCCATCCTCGATGGCCACAGGATTTAGAAACAACCACGATTTCAGTGATGCGTGAAAGCTATCGGCATGCATTGTTTCCTGGGGGTCATCTCCCCCATCACCAATCTTGCTGACAATCGTCTGGATATAATGGAGCGGGGTGGTGCGATAGCTGGCCACGTAATGCTGCAACGCCCTGATATCGCGGCGGTCAAGCAGCCGCCGCAGCGCCGGGATCGCTTGCAGCATGGCCGGATCAATCGCCATGCGCCGGGTAATCGCATCGCCCTGCTGCATTTCACGCGCATCGCCCACGTAACCCAGAATCGCATCGCGCAGGGCGGCGAATTCCTCATCCGGGATGATGTTGGGGATGGCGACGAAGCCATCGCGGTCAAACGCTTCACGCCAATCGACCCGGACTGCCTTTGCCAGCCGCCTTCGACGCCACAGGCACATCGCATTGGCGAGCCTGACACGGGCCACGTGCAGGCCGCGCCGGTTCAGGGTGTGAGAGCCGATCAACGGATTGTCGAGGAAGCTCTTGGCCCCCGTTGCAAGCTGTAAAAGCCAGACCGGGGCCATCAGGATTCTGACAAAACTGCTTGCCATCGGTCGACTTGTCCTAGCGTCATGATTGTGGTCCGCAGCGGAATGATTAGCAGCCGCGTCGGTCAATTGAAGCTCTTTCAGATTATCGGCGTTGTGCCGACCTTGTCGTATCATAGTGATGTGGCACACTATTCGCGCGTCAAAGTCTGCAGGCTTGCGTGTTGCGAAAGCATCGGTTCAGTTTTCGCCGGTTATGCGCACTAAGCATGGTATGGTCATCCCATCGGGCTGGACAAGCGCTTTGAATCGCGGGCATCATACGGATGTCCGCCATATCCTGATCAAGATGACACCACGCCTGTAACGTGCATCATCGCACTAAAAACGAAAGAGCCGGTCAAATGAAGCCCCTGTTAACGCCCGCCCTGCTTGCGATCGCCGCTTTGACGGTCACGGCCACTCCGGCTTTGGCGCAAGGTGCGGATCAAAAAATTAACATGGTGATCGCCTATAGCGAAGATGAATGTCCGGTCGCGCAGCCGGGCGAGGTGGTCATTTGCGAAATTCTGGTGGAGGCTGATCGCTATCGCATCCCACGCAACCTGCGTCAAAGCGACTCACCCGAAAATGTCGCTTGGGCGCAGAGGGTGGAATCATTCAAGTATGTCGGCGATTTCGGGACAATGAGTTGCAGTCCAGCAGGCGCAGGCGGGTTCACCGGCTGCACCCAGAAATTCATCGAAGCCGCTTACAAAGATCGCGCTGAGAGTGAAAATGTTCGCTTCAGCCAGTTGATCGAGGAAGCGCGGGCCGCGCGCCTTTCTACCATCGACACCGATGCTGCTGCCGAGCAGGAGCGGGTCGAGATGATCGAGCGTGAATATATGGAGCGGCTTGAGCGTGAACGTGACGCGGAAGATGGAGTCGAAGCCGCGCTGCCGCCGCCGGGTCAACCCGCGCCTGAGAGCGATCAGCCGCAATAACGCGCCCGTTCAGACCTGGTAATAATCGCGGTACCACGCCACGAACCGCCTGATCCCTTCGCGAAAATCGGTCTGCGGCGCATAGCCGGTAAGCGATTTCAGCAAGCTCGCATCGGCCCAGGTCGCGGGCACATCGCCTTGCTGCATCGGCAGATAATTGCGCACCGCTGCGCGCCCGCATTCAGCCTCGATCGCGGTGATGAAATCCATCAGCCGCACCTTGTCACCATTGCCGATATTCACCACCCGGAACGGGGCTGCGGGGGAAAGGCTGTCACCCGGCGCGATATCCTCGGGCGTTTCGGGGCGCACCGGGGGCGTATCCACCAGCAGCCTTATGCCGCGCACCAGATCGCTGACATAGGTGAAATCGCGGAACATATCGCCATTATTGTAGATATCGATCGGCGTGCCTTCGAGGATCCCGCGGGTGAATTTGAACAGCGCCATGTCGGGCCGCCCCCA
>JAHJSJ010000006.1 GCA_018830415.1 Alphaproteobacteria bacterium
CCATGTCCGCGCTCACGCTTTCGTCCGCGCCTTCGGCAAAGGTCACGTTGCGCTGCACCGCGCCGATCAGCTTGTCCATGTCGCCGGCAATCAGGGCGCTGCGATAGGCACCCAGCCGGCCACCCAGCACGCTCATCAGTTTGCCGATCCGCTTGCCCACCACCACGTCATTCACGCCGAATTCGCGCAATTGTCCGTCCATATCCTCGACGAACAATTCCGCCAGCAGCGCGCTTTCAGACCGCATTTCGGACGCCTCGATCCGCACCATCACGGTGCTGAGCACAGCGGTAATCATGTCGAAGCGTCCGGCAATCGAATCGGCCACCTTGCAGGTTGCGTAATACTCCGGATCGCGCGCCAGTTCGATCACGCGGTGCCACAGCGGGCGCACGCTTTCGCGTGGGTCAGGTGCAGTGCCGAGCAGGCGGGAGAGGAAGGACATTGCGGTTCAGGCCTTTCGCGGGCGGGAATATCTTGGCGAGCCGGGTGACAAGCACCCAGCCAACTTACGCTAACGCATACGATAACGCACGGGGGCCGGATGCGTTCAACCGCAGTTCAACACAGCTGCGCCACCGCTTTGCCATATGGTGCGTTGCAAGCTTGCGCCTAGCCCCTTAAAGCGCATCCCCCAAGGGACAAAAGCGCAAACGCGCGACACAGGACGGGACGAACACGGTTTGGCGCAGATGAAAGACGCAGGCGTAATGAAATCCGGCGCGCGCAGGATCAAGGCAGTCGTGTTGCTGGCCGCGATGGCGGCCACGCTTCCGGCGTGTTCTTCGATCCGCGAATCGCGCGGTTATATCGTCGATCCGATGCTGACCAACGCGATTCAGCCGCGGATCGATAACCGGCAATCGGTCGAAGGCACGTTGGGACGCCCCACCTTCACCAGTCAATTCGGCACGCCGACCTGGTATTATGTTTCCAGCGTCACCGGCCAGCGCCCATTCAACAGCCCGAAAATCCGCGACCACACCGTTTTGGCGGTGCAGTTTGACGATGCGGGCCGCGTAATCAGCGTGAACCGCAGCGGGGTGGACAAGGTGGTGTTCCTCGATCCCAATGGTAACAAGACCCCGACGCTAGGGCGTGAGCGCGGGTTCCTGGAAGACCTGTTCGGCAATATTGGTCAGGTCGGTGGCGGGCTGCCGGGTGGCGGCGGGCCGGGCGGGCCATAGGTCTTTGCCACAGGCGCGCTTGATCCTGCGGACAGGCGCGCCATATTCGGGATCATGACAAACGACCCGGCGAGCCACGGCCTTATCCAGTGGCACGGCACCACCATCATCGGCGTGCGACGCGGCAGCAAAACCGTGATCGCGGGCGATGGGCAGGTGTCGATGGGCAATACCGTGATGAAACCCAATGCGCGCAAGGTGCGTCGCATTGGCGATGGCAGCGTGGTGACAGGGTTCGCCGGAGCGACGGCTGATGCATTTACGCTGTTCGAGCGGCTTGAGAAAAAGCTTGAGCAGCATTCGGGCCAGTTGATGCGCGCTGCGGTGGAGCTCGCCAAGGACTGGCGCACCGACAAATACCTGCGCAATCTCGAAGCCTTGATGATCGTTGCCGACGCCGATACGCTGCTGGTGCTGACTGGCAATGGCGATGTGCTGGAGCCGATGGGCGAAATTGCCGCGATCGGATCGGGCGGCAACTTCGCGCTCGCCGCGGCGCGGGCGATTGCCGATTACGAGAGCGACGCTGAAGTGATCGCGCGCAAGGCCATGGCGGTTGCGGCCGATATCTGCGTCTTTACCAATGGCAATCTGACGGTCGAGACTGTCTGATCTTGCAGGACACCATGACCGAAAATCTCACCCCCAAGGCGATTGTCGCCGCTCTGGATGAACACATCATTGGCCAGCAGGATGCCAAGCGCGCGGTCGCCGTGGCGCTGCGCAATCGCTGGCGGCGGCAACGCCTCGGCGCGGATCTGCGTGACGAGGTGACGCCCAAGAACATCCTGATGATCGGCCCGACCGGCTGCGGAAAAACCGAAATCAGCCGTCGGCTGGCGAAGCTGGCCGAGGCCCCGTTCATCAAGGTTGAAGCGACCAAGTTCACCGAAGTCGGCTATGTCGGGCGCGATGTCGAACAGATCGCGCGGGATCTGGTTGAAGAAGCGATCCGGCTGGAGAAAGAACGCCGCCGCGAAGCCGTGCGCGAAGCCGCGTCGGATGCCGCGATGGAACGGCTGCTGACCGCGCTGGTGGGCGACAATGCCTCCGAAGCGACGCGGGCCAGTTTTCGCCAGCGGATTGTGCAGAACGCGATGAATGATGTCGAGGTTGAAATCGAGGTTGCCGATGGCCCGTCTGCCCCGTTCGATATGGGCAATATGGGCGGGCAGATCGGGATGATCGACCTGTCTGACATGATGGGCAAGGCGCTGGGTCGCAAAGCCACCCGCCGCCAGAAATTGCGCGTGCCCGATGCGTGGGACCGGCTGGTGGACGAGGAAGCGGACAAGCGGCTGGATCAGGATGATGTTGCGCGCGTGGCGCTCGCCAATGCCGAAACCAACGGGATCGTGTTCCTTGATGAGATCGACAAGATCGCGGTTTCCGATGTGCGTGGCGGCTCTGTCAGCCGCGAAGGGGTGCAGCGCGATCTCCTGCCGCTGATCGAGGGC
>JAHJSJ010000076.1 GCA_018830415.1 Alphaproteobacteria bacterium
AAGTACTGGGCCAAGCTCGATGAGCGGCTGATGCGCGAATATGGCGTGACCGGCACGCTCCAGACCCCCGTCAACTTCATCGTCCACACCCTGCAGGAGGTGAACGACGGGCTTGCCCATGGCCGGTATTTTTTCATGGACGTGAAGACCGAAGGGATCGCGGTCTATCAGTCCGACGACACCGAGCTGCACACGCCGAAGCCCAAGACGCCGACGCAGGCTCTGAAGATGGCAACGGAGTATTTCGAAGAGTGGTTGCCGAGTGCCTCGGATTTTTTCGACGGCTATCAGGACGCCAAAGCACGAGAGAAATACAAGAAGGCGGTGTTCGATCTGCACCAATCAGCGGAACGGATGTACCATACCGTTCTCTTGGTCTGCACCTTCTACACTCCCCACGTGCACAACCTCGGTTTCCTGCGTACCCAGGCCGAGCGTATCGATCCGCGGCTGACTTATGTCTGGCCGCGCGAGCTCAAGAAGGATCGCGCGCGGTTCGAGAAGCTCAAGGATGCCTACGTCAAGGCCCGCTACTCAAAGCACTACCGCGTCACAAAGGAGGAGCTCGAATGGCTCGGCGCGCAGGTCGAAGAGCTTGGCCGCGTCGTCCACGAGGTCTGCTCTGAGCGGATTGAGACGCTGAAAGCCGATGCGAAGACGAGACCCGATAAGGTTCGTTGATCGACCCACGCAGGGCTGAACTCGCCAGCCTCAGTTTTCGCTTTATCGAACGATCGCCCGGCGATAGCCCGCAGCTTGAGCTTCGGCCTCAGTGCAGAAGTAAGCTTCAGCGCGGGTGGCGTCGTAATAGGGCATTCCCGGCAAGTGATAGATCCAGTCACCGCGCCGGGAGTGATTGCCCTTGATCAGGCACTGTCCGTTGCCTTCGTAACGGCGTGCGCGCCCCGCAAGTCGCGGTGAGCCTTGCGCCGTTCGCGGCTGCGGGTCGGTCTGCTGGCTCACCCGGTAATCTTCCGGCATCTGGAAGTCCCATTGCCAGATGCCAGCGCGCGCAGCGCGCGCCCGCATCTCAGCAGAGACGTAGTCGTTTCCATACCGCCGGAATGCCGTGGCCCAGCCCGCTTCCACAAGTGCTCCGCCAATATCCACCCCGGATGTCTGACAGGTCGCCACGATCCGGCCATAGGTATCAGTGTCGCGCGGCTGACAGGTCAGAACCGAGTTTCCGATCAGTCCTGCAAGCACATCCTTTGCCATCGCACCGCACGCGACCTCGGATCCGTTGTTGTAACACGGCTGGGTGAACTGTGGTGCGTCGACGCCGAACAGACGGAGCTCGGTTCCCGCAACACGCAAGGAGTCGCCATCGATGACTTCGGCAGGCCCTTGGATGACCTGAGCGGCTGCGAATGACGGTGTGCCAAGCGTTGCAAGCGCAGCGAGGATAAAGCGGAGGTGTGATCTCGGCACTGCTGGTGTCCGGTTAGCGATACAAGGCGGTCTTATGACAAGCAGGTTTAAAAACTCGTGATTTCGCTAAGTGAGGCTTAGCCTTTCGGCCAATCCGTAAACTTTGGATATGCCAAAGATCTGCCTCGTTGCTTTGCACGTTCTCACGACGTGCCAAGGAAATCGGCTTTTCTTTGCATGTGCCGCTGTTGCGGAAATGGTGACGCATAGGCTGATCGCCGTGTATCCGCGACAGGCCAAGTCTGCCCGGCTCATGCAACTGCCGGAAGTTGACCTCGCGCTCGGGCCCATGCAGCGCACGCCAGCCCCTGATCCGGCGTTCCAGCGTCCTGCGCGCAAACGGCAGGTCGCCGTGCCGGCGGCGCAGCTCCTCAAAGATCGCAATTGGACGAAGACCGGGCGCCGTTTCCAACAGCGGCACAACCTCCTCGACGAAGAACCCCGCAAGCGGATCGGGACGTCGGCGACCGCGGGGCGCTTTCGTCTGCGAAGGCAGCTGCGGATCCTTCAACAGCCGATAGCCCGCAGCCGGGCTCATCCCCGCCTTCGCCGCAGCCACGGCCACCGGGTGGTCTTTCCTCAATGTCATAAACAGCCTCATCTGATGATCGGTTATGTGACGGCCAGGCACACGGCAGGTCCTCCGCAACAGGAAAACCCAACCATACCTGACACCGCGATCATCTCCGGCAGCCCCCAAAAGGGGCGCTCCGGTGTGGGGGGAACGGCTACGGGCTACGCCCTGCGCCGTTCCCCCCACACCGGATTCTCATCCTGATCGTCGCGTTTTCTCATCCTGATTGTCGCGCGACACCGCAGCCCGGATCCACGGCGACGATACCACCGTGCCAGTCATGGCCAGGGGCAAGACCGATACAGCACGATTATGGGTCTACGTCCGCGATGATCGTTCCTTCGCCGGATCTGATCCACCAGCTGCCCTGTTCCACTACTCGCGCGATCGTCGCGGCGAACATACGTCTCGCAGATCTCCTTGATGCGTTTCCTCAGAAAGGCCGGATCGGTGCGGCGGGACTGATAGTGGTAACTGGAAGTGTCGAACGGCAGAACCCGGCAGGCTCTGCGGATCGACACGCCCCAGTCCAACAGCATCCCGTCGACCATCTCGCGCTTCCGATCCGGCCTCAGAGCTTTCGTTTGATGACATCCTGCAGCATCTCGCGGTCCAGCGTCAGATCGGCGACGATCTTCTTGAGCCGGCTGTTCTCGTCCTCCAGCTCACGCAGCCGCCGCATCTCCGATGGCAGCAGCCCCGCGTATTTCTTCCTCCAGTTGAAATAGGTTGCCTGGCTGATACCCGCCTTGCGGCAGTTCTCAGCGACCGGCGTCCCTTCCTCGCCCTGCTTGATGACGAACGCCTTCTGCGCGTCCGTGAACTTCGATGCCTTCATGCCAAACCTCCTCGCCCAGCCAAGGATGTCTACAGCGGAAAACTCTAGCCGCGAATGGTCCAGTTTTCAGGTGGCAGAGCAGCCGCAAAGCTCAACGACGTCGACCCGCAGGCCTGGCTCGCCGATGTCCTCGCACGCATCGCCGATCATCCCGCCACCAAACTCGATCAGCTGCTGCCTTGGAACTGGAGACCGCACGCCGCAGCGATCGCCGCATAAACCCGGCATACGCGCCGGCCGGCATCACGCCGTGGCCTTCACCGGACGGATACGATGAAGCTCCCGTGCGCCTCGATCCTGCCTGAGTGCCAGTCACCACCGCGAGGCTTGGCGACCGCCCTGCCATGCTGAAGTGCAAGGCGCCGCCAGCGAATAGCGCTCGAGATGCTGACATTAAAATGGGCCGCAGCCGCTCGGCAACTCATGCCGCCGTCGATCGCAGCGACAACCTTGTCCCGCAGATCCTGTGAAAGCGTCCGTGCCATCCATGCTGGCCTCCTGCATCCAGCAAAAAGGATGAATCAGAACTGCGCCCGCAAGGGAATCCTCACCGAGTCAGAACGGGGGAGAACGCTCTAGTTTGCCGTTTTTTTTGCATATATCCACATTTAATCGGTGCGCACTACAAGAAAGTAAAGAAAATTTCTCAAGCCATCGCGAGGTCGAACTATCTTTTTAATCACAAGTCCGAAATATCGTGTGAACCACGGCTGGCTCTTTTCGGGTCGTGGAATTTACCATTCGAAAGAACGAGAATTCGCGACGCCATTTCAATCGTCTCCTTCCGGTGCGCAATTATTAATCTCGTTATACCCATCGCGTTAATCGCCTCGTTGACTGCTTTTTCGTGAGCAGCATCAAGATGGGCCGTTCCTTCGTCCATTATCAGCACCTTGGGTTGGCAATACAGTGCCCGCGCCATAATCACGCGCTGCTTCTGCCCACCAGACAGGGTCGATCCCATATCGCCGACAAGCGTCTCATATTGCATCGGCATGCGCAAAATGTCTTCATGGACCGAGGCTGCAGCAGCTGATGCGGTAATTCGATCCATTTCTGGCTCATCATCGAAGAGCGCGATATTGTCTGCCAACGTGCCTGCGAACAAGGTGTCTTCCTGTAGCACGGCAGCGATTTGGCGATGATAGTTCTTATGCCCGAAGCGAGATAAAGGCAGCCCGTCGACTAGAAACTCACCGCTATGCGGTTCGACCAGGCCGAGCAGTACCTTCACCAGCGTTGATTTTCCGCTCCCTGAAGGGCCGGTAATAGCCAGATGCTCGCCTGGCTCGACAATGAGATCGACACCGTCAAGGACCATGGGATCACTGGGCGAATAGCGATAGAAGACGCTCCTTAATTCAAGGTGGCCCTTGAGTTCGGTTTCGCTTTCCTCGGTCGGACCGAAACTTTTGTCCTCGTCTGACAAGGCGATGTCCGAAAGACGCTCCAAATGCAGGCCGAGCATCTTGAGCGCGATAGCTTGGTCCACCAACGTCAACGCTTTCTGCACGAATTGTTGTTTATAAGCGATGTAAGCGAACACCATCCCAATGCTTAGTCCAGCTCCTTCCATTACAAAGCCGATAGCGAGCCAGATGGTCAAGACATTCTCCAGACCGAAGACAAGCAAATTGGCAGTGGATTGCCAAATACGAATGCGAGACAGGCGAACATCGGCATTCACAGCGTCGGTCAGTTTTGCCTGCCATACGGCGTGGCGCATCGTTTCACGGCCGAAAAGCCGAAGGGTTGTGATGCCCCGCAGCGTTTCGATAAGCGTAGATTGCTCCTTACCGTGCGATATGATCGCATCCTGCTGAGCGTCCCGCTCAAGAGAGAACCAAATGAGCCGCAAGATGACCCAGAGTGCAAATGCAAATAGCGCGATGGAGGCTAGAACCGCGTTATACCAGAACATCATTGCCAAGGTGAGGAGCGCTAACGTGCCATCGATAAATGCAGCAATCGCGCCTTGAGTCAGCAGGGTTTGAATGGGCGTGACGGATTGAAAGCGCGACAAGACATCGCCAGTTTCCCGTTTCTCGAACCAGTCAACTGGCAGCCGAAACAGCCGACGTGCAATGTTAGACGCAAGTCCATAGCCAATCGTCGTACCGGCGACGAGAAGCACAAAGGATCGCAACAGCGAAGCCCCCGCATTGATCAATGTAAATAAGAAAAATCCGATTGCTAGGACAGCCAGCAAATTCTGATCGAGCGCAGGCAACGCGGTGTCGACTGCGATCTGCATGTAATAGGGCAGCGCGAGCACATAGGCCTGCAAGACGATGCTGAGCACGATAACCTGCAAAAGGGCGCGTTTAAGCCCGGTCATCCGTCGCCACAATTGGCGCAACCTTAATCTCTGACGTTCGTCGGTGGTCTCGAAATTATCGCTCGGCCGCAACTCCAACGCGACGCCGGTGAAATGATCAGAAACTTGTTCGATTGGCATCCAGATTGAACGACCGTCCGGGTTGTGAATCAGAGCAAGCACGCGGTCGCGCCTCGACTTAACCTCTTCCAGAACGACAAAGTGATTCATGTCCCAGTGCAGAATGCATGGCACATGAAGATTGGATAATTCGTCCAGCGGGAGCTTCACCGCGCGAGGCGTCAACCCGATTCGGTCCGCAATCCCGATCAAGCTGCGGAGAGCGGTGCCGCGTAGACTGGGCGTGTATCGACGGCGCAATGTGCCAAGGTCGATGTCTAAGTCATGATAGTTTGCAATCATGGTGAGGCAAGCAAGGCCGCATTCGGAAATCTCCGACTGCCGGACGAGGCGAATGCGCGAGCGAGTAAAAAGTCCGAGTTCCAGCATTGGATGTTAGCGTCCCACGACCGCAAAAAGCGGCTCAAAAAGCCATTCGATCAATGACTGCTTTTGTGTGACTATTTGTGCAGAGAGCGTCATTCCGGGGATGAGTGGCTCTTCGCGACCGTACACGGAGATATTCTGACGATCGAGCGCAACGTCGATGAGATAAACAGAAGTTGGTGCACCGGTTGCCCCTGTCACGGTTATCGGACTTTCGGAAACAGTTCTTATCCGGCCCGTCAGAGTTCCGTAACGTTGATATGGGAACGCGTCGATCGCTAGACGCACGGTCTGTCCTGGCCTCACGAAGCTGATCGCGGCGTTGGGCACAGTTAGCTGGGCCTGCATCTTGCTGCCGTCGGGGATTATGCTCAGCATGGGAGACTGGGGGCTGACAATCTGCCCGACCTTTGCTGTCAAAGAAGTCACTCTTCCGGCTACCGGAGCGCTAATCGCATAGGAGCGCGCGCCATCGGTGCGTGCCGCCTGTTGCGCCACCTGCGCGCGCAAGGCAGCGAGCGCAGCGTTCTGGGAATCGGCCTGAGCGGCAACCTCGGGTGCGCTGCGTTCAAGCGCGGAAAGTGCGGCTCGCTTCGCAGCCAACGCTTGTGTTAATTGCGCAAGTCCCTGCTGCCGTTGGAGCAACAGATCTTCGCGTAGCTGCAGGTCGCGCGCGCTGACAAAGCCACGGGTCGCGATCTCATTGGCCAGATCGAAGTCCTCTTCCGCACTTACAATGAGCTCTCGCTGTAGGGATATCTGTGAAAGAAGCTGGCTAATTTCCGCCTGTAAGCCAGCGCTTTGCGCTGCGTTTTGCCGAACCTGTGAAGCGACTGCGCTCTGGTTGGCGGCAATCTGTGCCAGAAGGTTCGCGTCCTGCCGGTCGATCGCTTCTGCGATCCGAGCATCTGCGGAAGCCCCGCTCGCGCTGCTTTCTTCTACCGTAATATTGGCAATCACAACCCCGTCCGCGACCTTCGACCCATTTTCGACGGACAATGCCTCGATAGTGCCTTGGCGGGTTGGATAGACGACGGCGATCCCCTTGTCTGAAGTAATGCTGCCAAATGCGGTTTGAGTCTTCGAATAGGTTGCGAAAGACAGAAATGTAATGGCAGCAAAAAGACCGCAAACCATCAAAAAACCGATCGCCTGCCAAGAAATGGGAACGGCGATGAATACATCGCCGGAAAGCCCAGGAACCCTACGAGCGATCACCTCCTTGCGAAACATTTAGGTCACGTCCATAGATTCGATCTGCGCATCCACCAGCACTTTCGAAAAAACTAAGACCAATGCCGAATCAATGCAAGAGCTTGTGGCTCGATCGGTTGAGTTTGATGATCAAGTGGTCAGCATTGTAAAATAGGACTAGACGACAGTTTGATTTAGAGCCTGATCCGAAATTAAGTTGAGTGGTGACAGCGGGTTAGCTTGACGCCAGCCCAAGTCGTTGATTCAGCGGTTTTGCGACAAACCAAAGGAAATCAGCGATGTGGACCGACACCACTCGCGCGCATCATGCACGCGCGGGACTAGCTTTGCCAAGCGATTTGAGCGATGCCGAATGGGCGGTGCTCGAGCCGTTCGTTCCACCCCCATCCTATGTCGGGCGCCCGTGCAAATGGCCGATGCGGCGGATTGTCGAGGCAATCCTGTATCTGCTGCTCGGCGGTCTGCCATGGCGGATGCTGCCGCCCTGCTTTCCGCCGGTCTCGACGGTGCGGCGCTGGTTCTACCTGTGGCGCGACAATGGCCTGTGGCAATCGCTCAACCACTATCTGTTGATGATCTCGCGCGAGGCGCATGGCCGCGTGGCTTCGCCCAGCGCCGGGGTGATCGACAGCCAGAGCGTCAACACCACGGAACCCGGCGGGCCTTGCGGTTACGACGCGGGCAAAAAGACCAAGGATCGCAAGCGTCACATCCTCACCGACACCGAGGGCAATCTGGTCCACGCCGTGGTTCACACCGCCGACATCCAGGATCGCGACGGCGCACCGCTGGTGCTCGCAGCGATCGCCTCACGCTTCCCTTGGCTGCGCCACCTGTTCGCCGATGGCGGCTATGCCGGCAAGAAACTTGGCGACGCGCTGCGCCTCATCGGCAAATGGACCGTCCAGATCGTCAAGCGCTCCGATCACGCGAAAGGCTTCGAAGTCATCCCCCGCCGCTGGGTCGTCGAGCGCACCCTGGCCTGGCTCAACCGGAACCGCCGCCTCGCCAAGGACTTCGAGCAGACCATCGCTTTGGCTACCGCCTGGCTGTTCATCGCATCCGTCCAGCTCCTCGCAAGACGGATCGCAAGATCATCAAATGACGCTGGATAATTTTAAATCAGACTCTTAG
>JAHJSJ010000077.1 GCA_018830415.1 Alphaproteobacteria bacterium
GACCGCGACCGGGGCAGACAGATCACCCCACCCCACCGGCATCGCCAAGGTGTCCATCGGATAGGCCAGCGGGATCGCATCCCATTCAAACCGCGGCGCGCCCATATCGACCCGCGCGCCGCCGTCCAGCGGCTCCAGCGCAATTGGCCCGCCAGCGGTTTCGATGGTCACGGCCTCGCCATGCAGCAACGCCACCGCGCGCGCCGCATTACCGCAGGCTTCCACTTCGCCGCCATCGCTGTTGAAAATCCGCATCCGGAAAGCGAGGCTATCGCTTGGTTCGAGCAGCACCAGCTGATCGCAGCCAATGCCAGTGCGCCGATCCGCCAGCGCGCGCGCGAATTGCGGCGTTACCACCGGCAGCGCAGCGGTGCGCGCGTCAAGCACGACAAAATCATTGCCGAGCCCGTGCATCTTGATGAAGGGAATACGCATTGCCACTGCTGCGCATCTATGCACCGGCAGGCTTCGCGTCCAGTCCTGTGCGCAAACACAGTATCAGACGCGATGTCAGGCGGTGCGAGACCGCGTCTGCGTAGCGTCGGTATCGCGAACGCGCTCCGGCGCTGCGGCCTTGTTCAGCTGACCAGCCGCACGCAACCGCGTGCGCACTGCCGCGGCATCTTCGGGCTGGCCATAAAGATAGCCTTGCGCCTTTAACTTGCCCATCGTTTTAAGCGCATTGAGGATTTCCTCATCCTCCACGCCTTCAACCGTAAGCGGAAGGTCAAGACCGCGGCCAAGTGACACAATCGCCTCGACGATACCCGACCGGCGATCAGGCTCGCGCAGTTCGCTGACAAAGCTGCGGTCGATCTTGATCCGATCAAATGGCAGGTTGTGCAGGTGTTCAAGGCTGGAATAGCCAGTGCCGAAATCATCAAGGCTGATCTGGATGCCCTGGTTGCGCAGACTGGTGACCATCGATCGCACCAGCCCGATGTTCTCGTGCAGGCAGGTTTCGGTGATTTCGATCTCAAGCCGCTGGGGCGGGAAATTGGCTTCGACCAGCTTTTTCAGCAAGCGCTGGGCAAACCACGGATCGCGCAGCTGCACTGGTGAAATGTTGATCGACAGCGTCAGTGCATCGCCCCATTCGCGCGCGTCGGTGAAGGCCTGCTCCATCAGGCTTTCCGACATCGCGGTGATAAGACCGATTTCCTCGGCGATGGGCACGAAGATTTCCGGCTTTATCAGCCCGAGCTGCGGCGAGCGCCAGCGGGCAAGCATTTCGAAACCCAACAGGGCGCCGGTTTCCACGTCCACCTGCTGTTCGTAGAATGGCACGAATTCGCCGCGCGCAAGCCCCTGACGAATCCCGGTTTCTATCTGGTTACGGAACCGCAATTCGTGTTCCATGCTGGCATCGAACCAGAAATAGCGGTTTCGACCCTGCTTCTTCGCATGGTAAAGCGCCATGTCAGCGCGGTGCATCAACGCAGCGGCGTCGACAACGGGGTCGATTTTGCCGTCGGGGCTATAATCAGTGGCGAGGCCGATCGATGTGGTGAGTTCGATTGTCAGTTCCGGCAACTCGAATGGGAGCGATACCCGTTCGAACAGACGGATCACCAGATCATCGACTCGCTCATGCTGCCCGACAGGATAGGTCATGACAAACGCGAATTCGTCGCCACCCAGCCGTGCCAGCTTTGCCTCGCGCGGGAGCAGCGCCTGGACCCGCTCACACAACATCACCAGCACAGCATCACCGATAGTATGCCCGTGCATATCATTGATATGTTTGAAATTATCAAGGTCGATCATGCAATAGGCCAGTGCTTCACCACGCATGGCAGCAAGCACACGCGCCTGTTCGGTCGCTTCGACCATGCTGCGCCGATTGAGGCAGTGGGTCAGCGGATCGGTGGAGGCGAGCAAGCGAGCGCGTTCCTCGGCCCGTCTACGCTCGGCGATTTCAAGAGTGAGTTCGCGGTAACGCCGCCACCCGAAAATGACCAGCGCGACATTGAGCAGCAAGGCGTTGACCAGCAGCACATCAGGCTTGCTTTGGCTATACAGAACCGCAGCAAACGCCTTGGGCAGCACCGAACCCCCGGTGCCGACCAGCAGGATGATCGCCGCAACTGCAATCCCCAAGGCGATGAAATCGCGCTCAGCGGTTTCGAGCGGGCTGTCTGGCTCGTGATTTTTCAAATCGTTTGCCCCGTGCGAATGGCGCTGATGGGCTGTTTATACCCGGCGACCTGCGCGATAATTCGCAGATCGCGCTAAACATTGGGTTAACCGGGGACACAAAAGGTGGCCGGGCGGGGATTGGCTTTCCCAAGCTATCGTCCAACTGTGACTCCCGTTACTGCAAGTGATTCCACTTGGCCTGAAATTGCTCTAACGCAGGCGGCGAACCGCAAGGGAGCGTGTAGCAACATGGCCTATTGGCTGATGAAATCCGAACCGTTCAAATATAGCTGGGACGATCTCCTTGCTGAGGGTGAAGGTACATGGGACGGGGTGCGTAATTATCAGGCGCGCAACAATCTCGCCGCCATGCAGGTGGGGGATGAGGCGTTCTTCTACCACTCGCGCGAGGGGCTGGAGATTGTTGGCATTTGCACTGTCAGCGTGGCCGGTATCACCGATCCCACCGATGAAACCGGCAAATGGGCGGCGGTGAAGGTGAAGCCCAAGCGCAAATTCGCCCATCCGGTGACGCTGGTGGCGATCAAGGCCGAACCGCGCCTCGCCGATATGCAACTGATCCGCCAATCACGCCTGTCGGTGTCCGGGGTAACGCCAGCCGAATGGCAGGTGATCTGCGAGATGGCAGAAGGTTAGAAGGGCGATCAGGCGGTCGCCTGTGCCCGTGCGCGCAGGCCGCTGATCGTCGCGCCGCTGGCGGCGATGCGTTCCAGATCGGTCTTCACATGGATCAGCCGCAGACCCGGGCGGTCTTTCGCTTCGGTTAGTGCGGCGGTGAATTGCGCGGTCGTCTCGGTCGCCGCGCTCCACGCGCCATATGCTGCGCCCAAGGCCGCGAAATCGGGGTTGGTGAGCGTGGTGGCGGACACGCGGCCGGGATACTCACGCTCCTGATGCATCCGGATCGTGCCGTAGGCGCCGTTGTCGATCACCA
>JAHJSJ010000078.1 GCA_018830415.1 Alphaproteobacteria bacterium
CGCGCCGCTGGAAAGTTGCGCCGCCGCCGCACCCCACCCTTGCAGCCGGTGTCACCAGCGCGTCCCCGGCGCTGGCACGGCTGCTGCGCGTGGTGGCCGAACTGCCGATGGGCGCGGTGGTGCTGCCCGATCTCGATCTGGCGATGGATGATGCCGCTTGGGAGGAATTGGGCCGTGCAGGTGCAGCCGACGAACCTGGCGGGGCGGTGTTCGGCGCCGACGACGCGCTGTCGCACCCGCAATATCATCTCAAGCTGCTGCTCAACCGCATGGGGGTGAACCGCGCAGAGGTGCAGCAATGGCACCGGCGCGGAATTGCTGCGGCAGAGCCTGCCCGCAGCCGGGCGATCTCATCCTTGTTCCTGCCCCCGCGAGCGAGCCGTTCGTGGGCGGCGTTAAAGCCCGATCAGCGGCGGTTGGCGGGCGTCCGCTTGCTGACCAGCGCCACAATCGAAATCGAAGCGCAGGCGGTCGCGTTGATGGCGCGTGAGGCGCTTGAGCAGCCCGAACAGCGGGTTGCGATTGTCACCGCTGATCGCGGCCTTGCGCGGCGGGTGGCGCAGCATCTGGCGCGCTGGAACATCGCGGCCGATGATAGCGCGGGGCAGCCTTTGGCGCTGACCCCCGCGGGCCGATTGGTGGGGTTGCTGGCGGAAATCGCCGCGCATGGTGCAGAACCCGGCAATCTGGTTGCCGCTTTCGGCCATCCGCTGGTGCGCGGCAGTGATGGGGAGGCGCGGCAGGCATGGCTGACCGGCCTGCGCGCATTTGACCGGCAATTGCGCGGGCCGTCTCCTGCGCCGGGGATGGAACCGCTGCGCCATGCGGCGACCAAAGCTGGCGTGGACGCCTGGTGGGCCGAGGCTGAGGTGTTGATCGCGCCGCTTGCGGCTTGGCCGCAGCAAATGGGCCTGTCCGATGCGCTAGGGATACTTGCCGCTGCTGCCGAAGCCTTTGCCGGACCATCGGCATGGGAGCGTGAGGATGGGCGCGCGCTTGGCACCATGATCGAAGAATTGCGCGGTCACGCCGAAGCGCTCGGCACACAAATCGAAAGCGCCGATATCGCGGGCATTCTGCGCGACGTGATGGACGAAATTGCGGTGCGCCCCGGTTATGGCAGGCACCCGCGGGTCGCGATCTACGGCTTGCTCGAAGCGCGCATGGCGCGGGCTGATCTGGTGATCTGCGCCGGGATGAACGAAGGCAGCTGGCCGCAAGCGCCCGCGGCCGATCCATTGCTTGCTCCAGCGATCCTGCGCGCGCTCGGCGTACCGGGGGCAGAGTTCAGGATCGGGCTGGCCGCGCATGATTTGGCCGGGGCGCTGGGCGCTCCGCAAGTGGTGCTGAGCCGGGCGCTGCGCGATGCCGAAGGGCCGACGCTGCCGTCACGATTTGTGCTGCGGGTGGAGGCTTTGTTGGGCGATGATCTGGCGAAAGAGCACCGCGAAACCGCGATTCCGGCGCTGCTTGGGCATCTTGACCGCGAACGGCCCAAGGCAGAGGCCTATAGGCGCCCTGCGCCCGATCCTGCGCCCGCCTTGCGTGATGTTGCGATCAGGGTGACTGCGCTCGACCGGCTATTGGGCGATCCCTATCAGTTCTACGCGCAGGCGATTCTTGATCTCAGACAGTTGCAACCGCTTGCTGCCGACCCGTTCAGCGATCCGGCGCTGCGCGGCACCTTGGTGCACGACATTCTCGACAAGTGGCATCAGGCGCGCGTTACCGATCCGGCGCTGCCAATTGCGCCATTCGCAACCGCGCAGTTCGCGGCCGAGCAGGTGCACCCGCTGTTCCGGGCGCTGTGGCAGCCGCGTCTGATCGCGGCGCTCGAACGCTTCGAAGCATGGCTGGATGCTGCCGCGCTTGAGGGCCGGACGGTGCTGGCCAGCGAATTTTCGGGCGAGATGATCTTCGATGATGTCAAGGTAAAGGGCCGTGCTGACCGCATCGATCAGCTCGCCGATGGGACACTGGCCATCGTCGATTACAAAACGGGTGCGCCGCCAAGCAAGGCACAGGTGACGGCGGGCTATGCCCTGCAACTCGGCATCCTTGGCCTGATCGCGCAGCTTGGGCGGTTTGAACGTGATGGCACGGTGGTGACTGGCACGCCGACGCGGTTTGAATATTGGTCGCTGGGCAAGCCGCAAAAGGGCGATGGGTTCGGTTATCAGCAAACCCCGATGAAAGAGGGGAACGCAAGAACCGGGCTTGAACCCGGCGAATACCTGCCCTTCCATGCCGAGCGGCTGGGCCATGCCATTCGCGAATATATCAAGGGCAGCGCGCCATTTACCGCGCGCGAGAACCCTGATTACAAAGGCTATAATGAATATGATCAGCTGATGCGGCTGGAAGAATGGATTGTGGGCCTTACCGATCAGGATGATGCAGCATGAGCGGCGGCGGGTTGGTGTTTCCACTGGCGGGCAATCAACGGCTCGCGGCGAACCCTGCTGACAACGTCTGGCTGTCGGCCTCTGCGGGGACGGGCAAGACGCAGGTGTTGTCCGCGCGCGTGCTGCGCCTGCTGCTGCGCGAAGATGTTGCGCCGTCGCAGATCCTGTGCCTGACCTTTACCAAGGCGGGCGCGGCGGAAATGGCCAACCGCATCAACGCGGTGCTGGCGCGCTGGGTGCGATTGCCTGAGGCGACGCTGGCGAAGGAACTTGGCCACCTTGGCGCGGATATCGATCCAGCTACCCTGGAACGCGCGCGCAGCCTGTTTGCTAGCGTGCTCGATTGCCCCGGTGGTGGCCTCAGGATCGATACGATCCACGCCTTTGCGCAGTTTCTGATTGGCAATTTCCCCGATGAGGCGGGCCTTGCCCCCGGCACGCGGGTGATGGACGATCGCAGCCGCGACCTGTTGGCGCGCGATGTTCTCACCGATCTGATCGAGGGGGCTGAGCGCGTGGGCGATGCCCGGTTGCTGGATGCGATCACCCTGTTCACCACCCGCAAGGAACCGGGTGCGTTGCAGAAATGGCTGATGCGCGCCGTCGATGCACATGAGCTGTGGGCAGGACAGGGCGCGTGGCAATCCCCGATGGATGCACGGGTGCGGCAGACCTTGGGGATGCCAGCGGATGCGGGTGCAGATTGGGCGAACGAACCGCTGCACCCCGATATTTTCCCCGATGATCATCTGCTGGCGATGATCCTCCCGCTTGAAGCGTGGGGCACGGCGACGGCGGCCAAGTGCCTTAGCTTCATGCGGGAATGGCTGGAGCTGGACTGGCCCGCGCGGATTTCTGCCGCTGCGGGGTTCCGTGGAACGCTGCTCAGGGCGGATGGCATGCCGAGCCTAACCCTTAAGAAGCCGCGTGAGACTGACCCTGATTTCATCGACAATCAGGAGACGATTGCCGCCGCGATTGAGGAAGCCGAAATTCGCCGTGCGCTGCTCGCCACCGCCGAAATCGTCACCGCCGCGCTCGAAATCGGGCGGGCGTTTGCGCTGAGGTGGGAAGCGCGCAAGGCCCGCGAAGGTCTGCTCGATTTTTCCGACCTGATCCGCAAGGCAGCCGACCTGCTCGGCAATTCTGCGGCGGCAGACTGGATTCGCTACAAGCTTGACCGGCATTTCGACCACATCCTGATCGACGAGGCGCAGGATACCAACCAAAGCCAGTGGGACATCGTGTTCGCGCTGATCGATGATTTCTTCAGCGGCGAAGGCGCGCGCGGGGATAAATTGCGCACCATCTTCACCGTGGGCGATTACAAACAGGCGATTTTCGGGTTTCAGGGCACCAGTCCGGAAAACTTCGCCCGCGCCAAACAAAAGGTTGAGGCGCGCATCATGCAGGCGCGTGACGGCATCCGCGCCAGCCGCATCAATCGGCGCGAGCCGGGATGGCAGGATCTCGATCTCGGCCAATCGTTCCGCACGGCCAATGTGGTGCTCGATTTCGTCAATCGGACGATTGCGCTTTTGGGCTTTCCCGCCTTCGGGCTTGATCGCGAACCTGCGCCGCATGAAGGTGCCGAGCGCCCCGGTCTTGTCACGCTGTGGCCGCCCGTTTTTCCCCAAGCGGGCGAGGGTGAGGATGATGAGGATGTCGACGGCGACGATGGCGGCGATTGGCTGCCCGCGCATGATACCTTGCTCGCCGATCGCATCGCGCAGCAGGTGCAGCGCTGGGTGAACCTGATCGATCCGTTCGTGCTGGAAAAAGGCGCGCGACGCCATGCGCAGGCGGGCGACATCATGGTGCTGGTGCGCCAACGCAAAGCGCTCGCCGCGCAGATCGTGGCGAAGCTGCACGCGCGCGGGGTGCCGGTGGCCGGGGTTGACCGGCTGCGATTGGGTGCGCCGCTGGCGGTCAAGGATGTGCTGGCGGCCCTGCGCTTTGCGGCGCAACCGCTCGATGATCTCAGCCTCGCCAATCTGCTTGCCTCGCCGCTGGTCGGGTGGACGCAGGAAGATATCCTCACCCACGTTCCCCGACCTGACAAGGTGCGGTTGTGGGATCATTTGCGCCGCGCGGATGCGCCGCCGCTTGTGCGGGGTACCGCTGAACGATTGCGCGAACTCCTGCGCCGCGCCGATTATCAGACCCCGCAGGCGCTGATAACCTGGCTGCTGACCGGCCCGTGGCAAGGCCGTGCGCGGCTGGTTGAACGGTTGGGGAGTGAGGCAAACGACCCGCTTGATGAACTGGTCAACGCGGCTTTCGCGTTTGAAGCGGAGCACTGGCCGAGCCTTGCCGGGTTCTTGCAGTGGTTCGATGCCGGAACCGGTGATCTGAAGCGCGATTCGGACAGCGCCACCGGGCAGGTGCGGGTGATGACGGTGCATGGTTCGAAGGGTTTGCAGGCGCCGATCGTCATCCTTGCCGATGCCACGGGCGAACCCGGCAAGCCGGGCGATCTGGCGCTGGATGATGATGCCTTCGAGCTGGCGGGCGATCCTGAACGGGTGCGCGCGGTGCCATTGCCTCCGCTGAACAAGGAGGAACGCAAGGGGCGGGTCAGCGCGGCTGAGGAAGCGGCCAAGACGGCGGCGATGCAGGAGCATTGGCGGCTGCTTTATGTCGCCATGACCCGCGCTGAGGAAGCGCTGTTCATCGGCGGATCGCTCAACAAGAACGAAGCAAGGAACCGCGTCCCGCATGATGATAGCTGGTACGCGCGGCTTGCGCCCTTGTTCGACGGCGAGGAACTCGCTGATCCGGTGTGGCGTTGGCGCAAGGAATGGGGGCACCGCGCTGAACCGCTGGTGCCGGGCGACAATGCGCAATCGGATGCGCGCGCGGCACCGGAACTCCCGCCTTGGATGACAAGGCCGATCAGCCCCGAGCCGCGCCCACCGCGCCCGCTTGCCCCATCAAGCGCGGGTGAGGATAAGGGCGGCGAACCGCCGCTGCCGCCCGATGTTGCTCGGATCGCGGCCCGTCGTGGGAGCCTGATCCATCGTCTGCTCGAACGTCTGCCCGATGTACCCGAGGCCGAACGGGCGCTGACCGCGCACCGCTGGCTGGAACGGCAGGCAGGCGATCTGCCCGATGCGGAACGTGCGGAAATGCTTGGCTCTGCCACGGCCGTGCTCGCCCACCCCGATTTTGCCGCGCTGTTTTCACCGCTTGCGCTGGCTGAGGTGCCGCTGGCCGCGACGGTGGGCGGGGTGGTGGTGGCAGGCACGGCGGATCGACTGCTGATCGAGAATGCGCGCATCACCGTGGTGGATTTCAAGACGACCCGCCGCCCACCTGCCAGCGCTGATACGATTCCGCTGGCGACGTTGCGGCAGATGGCCGCCTATGTCGCCGCGTTGGAGGCAATCTATCCGGGGCGCGAAGTGCGCGCGGGCGTGCTTTATACTCATGCGCCTGCGCTGTTCGACCTCGCACCGGAACGGCTGGCGCCGCACAAGGCAGGGTTGGACGCCGCGCAGCAAAGCTATTTGCCGCTGGCTATTGAGTGAAAAGCCGCACGCACTAGATTGCATTATAAGCCCGCGCGCTACTATGCTGCCCGGTAAACAGGAGAATGCAGTTATGGCTACCGTCAACGTTACCGATGCCAGCTTTCAGGCTGATGTGCTGGATAGCGACACCCCTGTGTTGGTCGATTTTTGGGCTGACTGGTGCGGCCCGTGCAAGATGATTGCACCGGCGCTGGAAGAAATCAGCGAGGAACTGGCCGGTCAGGTTCGGATCGCCAAGATCGACATCACCGAAAACACCAATGTCGCCGCGCAAATTGGCGTGCAGTCGATCCCGTTGATGGTGCTGTTCAAGAATGGTGAAGCGGTCGCGCGTAAACTAGGCGCTGCACCCAAGGGCCAGCTGAAAGCGTGGCTTGAAAGCGAGCTTTGATCGGATATTCGCGCCTTACCCGGCCATCCGGCCGATAAATTCGTCCCAGATCGCCGGGCTGGATGCACCGATCAGGCCGGGCTTGTCCGCCTCGTCCACCCGGTAATCGCTGCCATCGAGTCGGGCTGCTTTGCCGCCCGCTTCGTTCAGCCACAACACTCCTGCGGCGTGATCCCAGGCGAGCGTGCGTTCGAAGCTGGAGACGTCGTTCTCGCCCAGCGCAAGGCGCGGATATTGTTCGGCGGCGCAGCGCGGGATGTCGACCAGCGTGTAATGCGGGGCGATCTTCGCATCGACCATGGCCGATTGTTCGGGGGTTAGGAACATGCGGCTGACCGCAGCGACCGGGCGTTCCTGCCCTGTGGAGCGGGCCGCTATGCGCTCCCCATCCACAAACGCCCCTTCGCCGCGGCGCGCATGGCAGAAACGGTCGGTGTTCGGATCATAGATCCACCCCGCCACCGCCCGTCCCGCATCGGCAAGCGCGATGATGATGCCGAACGGTTCCTTGCCCTCGGCAAAATTGGCGGTGCCATCGAGCGGGTCGATGATCCAGCACTGGCCTGACAAGTGATCGAGCACCGCCGCGTCGGAATGGACGGCCTCTTCGCCGACCACCGCGACACCGGGCGCAAGTTTGGTCAGCGCCTCGGTCAGAAACGCTTCCACTTCGCGGTCAACGATGGTGACAGGGTCGTCTTTGCCCTTCATTTCGACTTCGTGCGCGGCCAGCTGGCGGAAACGGGGCAGCATCGAACGCTGCGCGGCAAAACGCATCAGATCGCGGATTTCTTCGTCAAGGGCCGACAATTGGCCCGCTTTCATGAACGGTAATCCGCGTTGATGGCGATGTAGCCGTGGGTGAGATCGCAGGTCCACACTGTCGCGCGGCCTTCGCCAAGGCCGATGTCGACGGCGATATCGATTTCTTCGCCCTTGAGATGCGCTGAAACCGGGGCTTCGTCATAATCTTCGACCGGCAGACCGTTCCTCGCGGCCCACACGCCGCCAAACGCGATGGAAAGCCTGTCACGATCTGCCGGTTCGCCAGCCTTGCCCACCGCCATGACCACGCGGCCCCAGTTGGCGTCCTCGCCCGCGATGGCAGTCTTGACCAGCGGCGAATTGGCGATGGTGAGGCCAATCCGCCGCGCGCTGTTATCGCTCACCGCGCCCAACACCCGGATGGTGATGAATTTTTGCGCGCCTTCGCCATCGCGCACAACCAACTGCGCAAGATTGCGGCACACATCGGCCAGCGCAGCCGCAAAGGCATCCGCGCCCGGGCTGTCCCAGCTTTCGATCCGCGCGTTGCCAGCCTTGCCCGTGGCAAATACCAGCACGGTATCGCTGGTCGAGGTATCGCCATCAACAGTGATGCACGAAAAAGTCGCTGCGTTGGCGCGGTTCAGCGCTTCTTGGAGGAAGGCAGGTGCGATGGCTGCATCGGTGAACACATAGCCGAGCATGGTCGCCATGTCGGGGGCGATCATGCCCGAACCCTTGATAATCCCGGCGAGTTCCACCCGCGTCTCGCCCACCATTGCGCTCGCGCTCGCGCCTTTCGCAAAGGTGTCTGTGGTGCCGATAGCGTTTGCGGCATCTTCCCAGGTGCAGGGCTGCGCCGCTAGAGCAGCAGCGATCCCGGCACGCGCCTTGTCGATCGGCAAGGGCACGCCGATGACGCCGGTGGAGGAGACGAATACATCATCTGTCGCACAGCTCAGCGCCGCGCTGACCTGCGACTGGATCTGTTCCACCGCCTCGCGCCCGCGATAGCCGGTGAAGGCATTGGAATTGCCCGCATTGACGATCAGTGCCCGCGCACGGCCCAGCTTTACCGCTTCGCGCCCCAGCTCCACTTCTGACGAGGCGCAGGCGCTTTTGGTGAAGACGCCCGCCACGCTGGTGCCTTCGGCCAACTCTGCAAAGGTCAGATCGCAGCGGTTCCATTCCTTGTAACGCGCCCGCGCCACGCGCAGCGTCACGCCCGCGATTGCAGGCAATTGGGGGAAGGGGCGGGCGAGCGGCGAGCGTTCAATTTCCATGGGGGAGAGCCTCTAGGCGTGAGTTGCGATGCAGTAAATCAGCAAAGCTGGTGGACGAAACGATCAGGATTCCCTATTTGGTCGCCACTATGACCCGTCATATCCTCGCCCTTCTGGCTCTGTTTACTGGCCTGGCTGCGATTGGTAGCCCGGCGCAGGCGTCGCTGGCTGAGGCGCTGGCGTGCGATTCCAGCATCGCTGCGACCACTGGCGACGATGCATCGGGCGGCGAAAGCGTTGTAGTGCAACCCGCGCCTGCGACCTTGCGGGAAAGCCGTGAGGTTGAAGCCCCCGCCAGCCGTCCGGCCGCGCCCCACGCGCTGCGCCTGCCGGTGCTGATGGGGATCGAACGCGCCTACGAATAGGCCACGTTCGCCCATCGTCTTAGTTTTAGCGCAGCGCCCGGTGGCGAGGCGCGCTCTCTCCCGAACCCGATTCAGGCCCGCATTGCAGGGCCGTACCCGATCAAAGGTCTGATTTTCATGTTCAATTCCATCATCAAATCCGTTTTCGGTTCGACCAACGACCGATATGTCAAATCGCTGCGCAAGATTGTCCTGCAGATCAACGCGATCGAGCCGGAAATTCAGGCGCTGAGCGATGCCGATTTGCAGGGCCAGACCGCCAAATTGCGCGGGTTGATCGATGATGGCGCAAAGCTCGATGACATCCTGCCCGAAGCTTTTGCTACCGTGCGTGAAGCGTCGGTCCGGGTGTTCGGGATGCGCCATTTCGATGTCCAGATGATCGGCGGGATCGTGCTGCATCGCGGCGAAATCGCGGAAATGCGCACCGGTGAAGGCAAGACGCTGATGGCGACGCTGGCGGTCTATCTCAACGCGATCGAGGGCAAGGGCGTTCACGTTGTCACCGTGAATGATTACCTTGCCCGGCGCGATGCGGCGGAGATGGGGCGGCTTTACAACTGGCTTGGCCTCAGCGTCGGGGTGATTGTCCCCGGAATGCCCGAAGAAACCAAGCGCGATGCCTACGGCGCCGATATCACCTACGGCACCAACAACGAATTCGGCTTCGATTACTTGCGCGACAACATGAAGCACGAACGCAGCCAGATGGCGCAGCGTCCGTTCAATTTCGCGATTGTCGACGAGGTGGATTCGATTTTGATCGACGAAGCGCGCACGCCGCTGATCATCTCCGGCCCAACCGAGGACAAGTCCGATCTGTATGTCTCGCTAGACCAGGTGGCGCGTGAAATTCCGGTCGAATGGCTCGACATTGATGAAAAGGTCAAACGCGTCCAGCTCACCGAAGACGGGCTTGAGGAAGTCGAAAAGCTCCTGATCGAAAAGGGCCTGCTCGCCACCGACAATCTGTATGACGTCGAGAACACCCAAGTCGTCCATCACCTTGATCAGGCACTGGTCGCCAATTTCGCGCGCAAGCGTGATACTGATTACATCATCAAGGACGGCAAGATCGTCATCATCGATGAGTTTACCGGGCGTATGATGGATGGCCGCCGCTGGTCGAACGGTCTGCATCAGGCTGTTGAGGCCAAGGAAGGCGTGCGGATCGAGCCGGAAAACCAGACGATGGCTTCGATCACGTTCCAGAACTATTTCCGCATGTATCCCAAGCTTTCAGGCATGACCGGCACCGCTGCCACCGAAGCGGCTGAATTCTGGGACATCTACAAGGTTGGCGTGGTCGAAATCCCGACCAATTTGCCGGTCGCCCGTGTCGATGAAGAAGACGAATTCTACAAGAGCACAATCGACAAATTCGGCGCGATTGCCAAGGCGATCAAGGACAAGAACGAGATCGGCCAACCTGTGCTGGTCGGCACGGTTTCGATTGAAAAGTCCGAATTGCTCAGCCAGTTCCTCGACAAGGAAGGGGTGAAGCACGCGGTGCTCAACGCCCGTTTCCACGAACAGGAAGCGCGCATCGTCGCGCAGGCAGGCAGGCTTGGTGCGGTGACTATCGCCACCAACATGGCCGGTCGCGGCACCGATATTCAGCTGGGCGGCAATGTCGAATACCGCATTCAGGATGAACTGCCAGACCTGCCCGAAGGGC